>JAEXPO010000544.1 GCA_023446675.1 Bacillota bacterium
GCTTCCTGCTTCACGTGCAATGGTTTTGATTTCCACCGTACCGTCGGCAATTTCAGGCACCTCCAGCTCAAGAAGGCGCTTTACCAGGCCGGGATGGGTTCTTGAGACATAAATCTGGGGGCTTTTATTGGTCTTCTTTACATTAATAACATAAATTTTTATACGATCATGGACATTGTATTTTTCTCCGGGAGTCTGCTCGCCCGGGGGCAGAACAGCTTCCACCTTGCCCAAATCAACAATAATATTCTTCCTGTCAAAACGGCTCACAATTCCGTTTACAATATCTTCCTCGCGGCTTGAGAATTCATCGAAAATAATTCCTCTTTCAGCTTCCCGAATCCGCTGCATTACAACCTGTTTGGCGGTCTGTGCTGCAATACGTCCGAATTTGCGGGGAGTTACCTCTACCTCAACGATATCGCCTATTTCAAAATCAGCCCCAAAACGCTTTGCCTGTTCCAGGGACATTTCGCCTGCGGGATCCGTGACTTCCTCCACAATGGTCTTAAGAGCATAAACTCTGACTTCCCCTGAACTTTTTTCGATGGTTACCTCAACATTCTGAGCAGAGCCAAAATTTCTTTTATAAGCTGAAATCAAGGCCTGTTCAATGGCCTCAACAAGGATATCCTTGTTAATTCCCCTTTCTTTTTCCAACTGTTCAAGGGCGTGAAGCAACTCAGCGCTCATCTCATGCATTCCTCCTGTATTAAAAATCAATCACTTTTTTCACTTTTGCTATTTGTTCTTTTGGGAAAACCTTTGGTGTCTCCGATCCGATGGTTAGTGTAACGCTGTTATCGTCAAAGCTTTTCAGAATGCCGTCAAATCGTTTGACGCCGTCAACTGCCTTAAACAGCCTGATTTCAACATGACTGCCCAATGCCTTTTCAAAATCCCTCGGCGTTTTGAGAGGTCTTTCGAGACCAGGAGACGAAACTTCCAGATAATAGGCGTTGGGTATGGGATCCAGCTCATCAATCCTGTCATTCAGCGGTTTGCTTACTTTTTCACAGTCATCCAGGGTTACTCCCCCTGTCTTATCAATATAAATTCTTAAAAACCAGCTCCCGCCTTCTTTAACAAACTCCACATCCACAAGCTCGCAGCCCGCTTCCTCAGCGATAGGCTGTGCCAGTGTCCGCACAAGATCCGATATGCTTTCTTTCGCCATGCACCCTTACCTTTCTTCTATTTGTTTAAGCCTGTGTTCTCCTTTGTAAGTGAAGGAGACACTCTCAGAGGCGGTTACCCCGGATACAAGTCTTCCGGAGCACCGCATGCACCGAACAGGTAACCTCATTCGGTCCGTGAAAACATAAAGAGTGGGAATCCCCACTCTTAACACTACAAACATTCAAACAAACTAATAATACCATAGCAATAAGGTTATGTAAATAACTATTTTTTCAAACATTCATTAAGCCATTGAGCACCGCAAGGTACTATCTGCCGCTGAAAGGCGTTGCCTTTTAGGCGTTGCCTTTTAGGCGTTGCCTTTTAGGCGTTCATGCTATATGATCTTCTCTATCATTCTACTCGTCCATTGGGTTTAATATTCCCCATTTGGGGCGTGAGGAGGCAAAAATGCGCATCGTTGGGATAATTGCCGAATACAACCCTCTTCATTCAGGGCATCAATACCATATTGGCGAGGCCAAAAAAGCGGCTGACGCAGAGGGTGTGGTTTGTGTTCTAAGCAGTAACTTCGTCCAGCGGGGAGAGCCCGCATTTTTGCGAAAGCATGCCCGATCCCTTATGGCTTTAAACGCAGGAGCGGATTTGGTGCTTGAGCTTCCGGCCGCCTTCTCATGCGCCTCAGCCGAATACTTTTCTGGTGCGGCGGTAGGGCTTTTACATGCCTTGGACTGTGTGGATGTGTTGTCCTTCGGCAGCGAGGAAGGCTCTCTTCCCCCACTTTTGGAAGCAGCCGCCCTGCTGGTATCGGAGCCGCCTGATTTTAAACTGAAGCTCAAAGAAGCCCTGTCTTCGGGCCTGTCCTTCCCCGCAGCCAGACAAAAAGCTCTGTCCGGCTGCCTTTCCGAGACCGCCTCAAGGGTTGTGGAATCCCCAAACAACATTCTTGCAGTAGAATATTTAAAGGCTCTTAAGCGCCTGGAAAGCGGAATTACCCCTTCAACGCTCCGGCGCATGGGCCAGGGCTACAACGATTCGCATCTTAAGACTTCCTTTTCAAGTGCCACCGCCATCCGCAACGCACTTATGCAAACCCCTTCCTGCCTTGAAGCTGTGAAAGCAAATATGCCGGAAGGAAGCTTTTCTATTTTAACTAAAGAGCAGGCTGCCGGTTTTGGCCCTGTCACCTGGGACCGCTTTGAGGCTATCGTACTGCATCGGCTGAGGACAGGAGCCCTCAGTGAGCTGGCAGAGCTTCCCTATATGGGAGAGGGGCTTCATTACCGGCTTAAGGAGGCTTCCTTTAAGGCGGTTTCCTTAGAGGAGCTCATAAGCCTTTCCGCTTCTTCCCGCTATCCTTACGCCCGTATCCGCCGTATTTTATGCGCCTTAATTACCGGCATGACACAGGAATTTTTAAACGAGCTTAAGGAAAATGGCTATGTGCGTTACCTGAGAGTACTTGGTTTCAACGCCGTGGGACGGGAAATATTGGCCGCAACTAAAAAAAGAGCCGGCTTGCCTTTTCTTATCCGCCCGGCCGATTATAAACGGCTGGGAGACAGTCTTGCAATCCGGCTCTTTGAACACGAAATACGTTCCACGGATACCTATGCTCTTGGTTTTCCCAAAAAGCAGCTGCGAAAAGGGGGACAGGAGCTTACAACGCCCCTTATCTCAGCTTTGCGTCAAAGTTCTTTTCCAGAGCCTTGAGAATACGCTCCATGGCCTGGTTGACCTCGTCATCCCTGAGCGTTCTGTCCCCGGCTCTGAAGGTAAGCGCAAAGGCTGCACTCTTGCTTCCCTCCTGAACCTGGCTTCCTTTGTAAATGTCGAAAAGCTCGGCACTCTCCAGGAACTCTCCCCCCTTGGAGCGAATGGTCTTTAACAATTCGTTGACATAGAGCTCATCCCTTACAACCACGGCCAAATCTCTTTCAATAGCCGGGAAGCGCGGCAGGGAACGGCTCTGCTTCACGGCAACCGAAGCCTCAATAAGCACCGATGCATCCAGCTGGGCTGCATAGGTCCTGCCGGGGCATTCGGTTTTTTCCGCTACATCCGGGTGTATTTCACCCAGAATGCCTCCGTCCTTAACCGAACCGTCAGAGGACGTTACCAGGAGCCTTGCCGTACGGCCCGGATGAAATTCGGGAGCCGCCTTTTCAGGCACAAATTCATATTCCTCAATGCCCATAACCGTCAAAAGCTGCTCCACGGCGCCCTTAAGGTCAAAGAAATCCTCGTCGGGGCCATAGAGGCCCAGGGCAAGCCTTTCCTTTTCCTCAGGCAGGGCTTCCCCTTCAACGGGATGATAGGTATAGGCCAGTTCAAAGAGCCTTGCCCCAGGAATTTTACGGCTGCTGTTGAGAGCCAGGGCTTTAAGCATTTCGGGAAGCATGGTGGTTCTCATAATGCTGTAGTCCTCACCCAGAGGGTTGGAGATGACAACGGCCCTGCGCCTTAGGTCTGAAGCGGGCAGGCAAAGCAGATCAAACACCTTGGGGCTTGTGAAGCTTAAGGTGCAGGCCTCATAGAAGCCGCAGCCGGTGAGGGCATTTTTAATAACGTCCTCCATCTTCTGCTTGTAGGACTTCCTCCCCTGGGTGGATTCCTTTCCCGACATCAGGGTAGGAGTGATATTGTTGTAGCCGTAGAAGCGGGCCACTTCCTCGCTCAGGTCGGCAAACTGCTCGATATCCGGCCTGAAGGAAGGCACTGTCAGCAGCATCGCCTTTGTATCCACCATAAATTCCAGGCTTTCAAAAATTTCAACCATTTTTTCAACAGGGATGGCGCAGCCCAGATAGGCATTGATCCTGTCCGGCTCAAAGGGCAGACGGCGCAAAGCTCTCTCGGAGGGATTGCAGTCAATAACCCCCTTAACCACCTTTCCCGCGCCCATAAGCTCAATAAGCTCGGCACAGCGGTTCAGGGCGGTGATGGCATTTTCCGTGTCCAGACCCTTTTCAAAACGGCTGGAGGCCTCGCTTCGAAGCCCCAGCTTCTTGCCCGTAATGCGCACGGAGGTTCCCTTAAAGGTGGCGGATTCCAAAAGAATGGTTGAAGTGGCAGACGTAATTTCGGAATTCTCTCCCCCCATAACACCGGCAATGCCCACAGGCTTTTCCCCATCGGCAATAACCAGCATCGTGGGATCCAGCTTTCGGTCCTGTCCGTCCAGCGTCCTTAGAACCTCCCCTTCCCTTGCGGTGCGAACCACAATGGAGGCATCCTTCACATTGGCAAGATCAAAGGCATGCATGGGCTGTCCGTGCTCCAGCATAACGTAGTTGGTAATATCCACAATATTATTAACCGGACGCATACCCGCTGCCGAGAGCCTTCTTTGCATCCATGCGGGAGACGGTTCCACTTTAATATCGGTAACCACTCTGGCAGTATAGCGGAAGCACAGCTCAGGATTTTTTATAGACACTCCGGCATAATCCGCTGCCTGGCCCTCCCCTTCTTCACGCACCGTTATTTGGGGCTTATTAAAGGGCTTTCCCAGGGTTGCGGCGGATTCTCTGGCCAGGCCCAGTACAGAAAAGCAGTCCGGGCGGTTGGAGGTGATTTCAAACTCCACTACCGTATCCAGCTCAAGAGCCTTTTTTACATCCGTTCCCGGTTCTGGGGGATTGGAGGTAAAAACATAGACGCCGTAATCCGGTGCGTCGGGAAGGTAATCCTTTGTCAGGTTGAGCTCTTCAATGGAGCACATCATACCGAAGGATTCCACCCCGCGAAGCTTTGAAGCCTTAATCGCACCGCCGGGAAGCTTGGCCCCAACCAGGGCCAGGGGTATGGAATCCCCCTCCTTCACATTGGGAGCTCCCGTCACTATCTGGAGAATTTCGCTTCCAACATCCACCCGGCAAATGCGCAGCTTATCCGCATCGGGATGCTTTTCCAGCTTGACGATGCGCCCTGCCACCACATTGGAGATATCGCTCCTGGGGGGCGTGATGCCCTCTACCGCGTTGCCCGTCATCACTAGAGCATCGGAGAGAGATTGTATATC
>JAEXPO010000551.1 GCA_023446675.1 Bacillota bacterium
ATCCGAGTATTGGGTGACAGGCAAAGCCCGCTTTAGTCAGAGAACATCAATGTCTTCTTTCTTATATTCTAAATTACACCTTTAAGGGCTTCTAGTCAATGATAATCACTTTCATTCCTGCTGCTAAAGGCGCCCTTTTATCCCTTACAGCCCTTCCATTTGAAAGGAAGGGGTATAGCTTTTTTCAGCGGAAGACTTTTCCTGAATATATCCGTTTAATCCCAGTGAAAGAGCGTAATCCGCCGCCTTATTGTATTCAAAAGAGGTCAGCCTGCGATTAAGCTCGGGAAAGGGCTGGTTTTTGTATCCCGGTGTATATTGGCTCATAAGGCTTATTTGAATACTGTCCGGCGGAAAATTTTCCCTAATCCAGTCAAGGATTTGGATGGAATCCCGATAGGCCCCAGGGAGCACAAGGTGACGAATTAAAACCCCGCGCAGCATAATTCCTTCTTCATTGAAAACCGCCTGGCCTGTTTGCCTGAACATTTCCAGAATGGCTTTGGCAGCCGTACTAAAATAATCTTCCGCAGAGGCATAGCGTGCCGATAGCTCCGGGCTTTTAAATTTCAGATCGGGAAGGTACACATCCACAAATCCTTCAAGGAGCTTTAAGGACTCAACTCTTTCATAGCCTCCCGTATTATACACCACGGGCAGTCTCCGTTTTTCTTTGGTAAGGGAAAGGGCTTCTCTTATTTGAGGGATATAGGGTGTGGGGCTTACCAGATTGAGGGTGTGAGCTCCCTTTTCCTCAAGCTCGAGAAAAATCTCACCCAGGCGTTGAACAGTGAGGGTCTTCCCATTATTCTCCAGGCTTATGTCATGGTTTTGGCAAAAGCAGCATCTTAAGGGACATCCGCTTAGGAACACGGTCCCCGATCCCCTTGTGCCGCTGATACAGGGCTCCTCCCAAAGATGAAGTCCCGCTCTTGCGGCCCGAAGGTTACTGCCTGCGCCGCAGAAACCGTTTTCAAGGCTTCGTTGGGCCCCGCAAAGCCGGGGACACAGCATGCAGCCTTCCTCTGTCTCACTGGCCTGCTCAAAGGTTTTATCAATCCGCTGCTGCAAGTGCAAGGCATTCTCTGACATTGGCCGCCGCCTCCTTATTGGTCAGAACAATAAGGCAATCGCTCTGACACAGGATGGTTTCCCCATTGGGAATCAGCTCGCTCTCCCCTCTTTTGACACCCACAATAAGACAGGCCGGAGGCCACTTCATTTCCCGAACCCTCTTGCCTTCAAGCAGGGAACCGCTATGTACCGGTATTTCCAGCAATATTTTATCCTCTTCTCCCTGAAGCTCCGAGCCTCCGCTTTTTAGCAGGCGTTCAAGAAGCTCTTCATACACGGGCTTGGATTTGAATATGTCGGTAATGACATAGGCGGTAAGGCAGACAACACCCAGGGAAAGAAGGTTTGAAAAGGAACCGGTCATTTCGGTTATCAAAATAATTCCGGTAATAGGCGCCTTCACCACTGCCGTAAAATACCCCGCCATGGCCAGGATAATGAAATTACCAATGTAGGCATCGTTAAAGCCGAACCATCCGCTCAACAAAAACCAGTAAATCCGTCCGATAAGTGCACCTACCACTAATAAGGGGAGAAAGATACCCCCTGGCGCCGACGAACCGTAGCTTATCATGGTAAACAGAAATTTAGCAAGGAGAAGGATAATCAAAAGAAAAAGGGTAAAATGCTCTGCCATAAGCTCATTAACCAGCTCATGGCCGCCCCCGAGAACGGCGGGCAGGGTAAGTCCGGCAATGCCGGCCGCCAGAAAGGCAAGGACAGGTTTTACCCACGTTGGCAGCCGGGTGAGCCTTTTGTAAAGATCCTGGGATTTATAAAGCGCTTTATTAAAGACAATCCCCAAAAGACCTGCCACAATCCCCAGCACCACAATGGCCGGATAATTTTTAAGAGGCAGTGGTGTAATTGCGCCAAAAGCAAAAACAGGCTTCATGCCAAAAAAGTTTTTAGACACAAAATCCGCCGCAAGTGAAGAGGCCAGCGCGGATATCATAACCACAGGAGAGAAATTCTTATGTATTTCCTCAAGGGCAAAAATAACGCCTGAAATAGGGGCGTTAAAAGCTGCTGCCAAACCGGCACTGGCCCCGCATGTCATAAGATAGCCTTCTTCAACCTTGATTTTCTTGAAAAGGCGGCTATACCCCTGTCCTACGGCTGCACCCAACTGAATGGACGGCCCTTCCCTACCAAGGGACAGGCCCGCACCAATGCCCAGCACCCCGCCCAAAAGCTTTCCCAGAATAACACGCCACCAGCTCATTTCGAGCCGGTGCTGCAAAACACCCTTAATTTGAGGTATACCGCTTCCGGATATCATGGGTACCTTTTTAACAAGCCATCCGGTCAGAAGTCCTCCCAGTACAAGAAGCACAACCCAAAGGGGTATAAGCCACGGATGCTCCAGCTGAAACAAATAAGCCGATTTTGAAAAATGAAGTGCTTTTTCCAGTAGAAGCCGATACAGTACGACAATTGCGCCCGCAGCCAGTCCCACTGCCATTCCTTCTCCAATCAGCCTGAGCTTGAAGGTAAACCAGGAACGTAGTACATTTTTTGAATCATCTGAGTTCAATGATAAGCGCCACCTTTAGTTCTGCCACAAGAGGTATTTGCCTTTTTGCTGCATTAATAGGATTTGAATAGTCAAAAGCTCGGGGGCATCGAATCCCCCTCCCTTTTAGCCGGATTTATTTTTTTCAGCCTCATTCATTATAGCACAGGAAAAATCCTGCCCGCAATAAAGTACAGACTGTACTTTATTGCAGAATGCAAATGACAAGGGCGCTACGGAGCAGGGTTTGATTCGGACAAGCCGCTTTGCGGCGTTCCGGTAGGCGCAAAGCCGTAATAGCGCTTAAAGGCTTTGGAGAAGACGTAGGGATCCGAGTAGCCCAGCATTTCTGCAATTTCCTTTACCGAATAAATACCCTCCATAAGATAGCTCATAGCCTCCTTAAGCTTCAGGCGGCTTATATAGACAAAGGGCGTAATTCCCATAATGCTTTTAAAATGGGTGATGAAGTATTTTTCCGACATAAGGGAAAGCTCGGCCAGCTCCTTAACGCTTAAGGGCCGGTGGAGGTTTCGGGTAATGTGGGAGAGCACCTTCTCCAGGCGCACATAGGCTTTCTCAGCATCCTGAGGCAGCCTTATAAGATCCTCCTCCATTTTAAAGGCGATAACTCCTGACACCAGTCTGGCTAAACCGGCCTTTAGTGTCAGTGCCGACATGGCCCGCCCTTTTCTGTACCCGCTGTAATCCTCCAGAAAGACGGCAATATGGGATAGAAGGCATTTGCCGGGAACAAAGCCGTCAAAGAGAAAGCTTTCCAGAGGCCGGATATTGGTGCCCATCAGAATATCAAACCGGGCAAAAATAAAGACACAGCTTTCCTCCAGCGATCTGGCGGTGTAAAGCCTCTGAGGATGAAAAAAGAAAACATCCCCTTCCTCAAGCCGGTAGGCCTTCCCGTCCATAACAATTTCCAAAGCCCCATGAGTGACCAGCCACAGGGCATAATTGTTTTTGCTTTCATGCTCCACCCAGTTTTTGTCATGGTTCACGGCGGAGCAGACCTTGACCGCAAACTCAAACTGTCCGGCAAGGCCATTGAGTACCTTGTTGTTTTGCAAAAGCCTCCCTCCTTCTCTTTTGATTATAGTACCTTATGACTCAGAAGCGCCAATAAAAAACACGTTATCCTCAAGGTAAAACAAAATATTGGGTTTCGGGCGCACCCTGCTTTAAATACAGAAGGGGCAGGGCTGTCTGAGACGAAATTCAAGAAATCGAACTTTTTGACATGGTAAGTTAACGTTTTAACATTCACCTTTGCCCTTCCCGGGGGTATAGTTAGTGACGTAAAGGGGTGCTCCATTTCTGTTAATGGATAACTCCGGTTCACTATTGAAAGAAAACTTCAGAAAGCCAATTTGGAAGGAGACAACCTCATGAGCAATTACCCAAAGGTCGTTGTCATCGGCGCAGGAAGCCTGTTTTTCGGCAGGCAGGCCATTTGGCAGATGGTTCATTCACCTTATTTGAACAATGGAACCCTGGCTCTTGTGGACACCAATGAAACCGTTCTTAAAAAAATGGAGACCCTGGCCAGAAAAGTGGTTGAGAGCAATGGTGTCAAGCTTAAGGTCGAAGCTTCCGTCAATCGCCGGGATGTCTTGAAGGATGCGGATTTTGTGGTTTTAAGCTTTGCGGATCAATCGGTGCGCTACCGTGGCATTGATTGCACTATTAGTCAAAAGTACGGTATCCGGATGTGTTCAGGGGATACCATAGGCCCCGGCGGCATTTTCCGTGCCATGAGAGAGCTTCCGGTTATTCTGGAATGCGCTTCGGACGTGGAGGAGCTCTGCCCGGAGGCCTGGGTTATTAACTATATTAATCCTACGGCCGTCAACGGCATCGGCCTTAAGCGGTACGCCCCCAATGTAAAAAGCTTTGCACTTTGCGATGCCATGCATATGCCACATACTAAAATACGCTATGCCGAACGGGCAGGCCTAATAAAGAGCAAGGAGGAGTATACTGATGCAATAGATCGTGATTTCCTCCTTCGAATAGCCGGAGTGAATCATTTTACCTGGATGATTAAGGCCCAATACAAGGGTGTTGATATAACGCCTCAAATCGCCGAGTCCATCCGCCTATCCTCGGCCAAGGAAACGGAAGGCGGCGACACCGGCGCAAAAGCGGCCTATAACGAAAGCATCGGCTATGAGCTTTATAAGGCCTTTGGCTACATACCTACCGTGGTGGGCCACACCAAGGAATATGTCCGCTTCTGGCAGGGAAGAAACATTGCTCCCCAGGTTATTCCTCCTTTGAGCCTCTGGGAAACAGAACCCCGGTATGCAAGGCACAGAGCCATGTTTGAACAGGTGGACGACTTCCTGACAGGAAAAACGCCCCTCGCCGATTACATGACGGTGCTGGGACCGGATCATGCCACCGATATCATTGAAAACATGGTGGGCAACCTGGGCAAGGAGTTCCATATTAATACCTTCAACGGGGGAGCGGTCACCAATATGAATGATGATGCCTTCCTTGAGCTTTTATGCAAGGTGGATATGAAAGGCCCCAAGCCTCTGCCCGCAGGCGAAATGCCCAGAGGCATAAGGGGTATGGAGGAGCTTGTTCTGGATACCCAC
>JAEXPO010000593.1 GCA_023446675.1 Bacillota bacterium
CAGTACAGCAAGGATGGGCTCGAAACACTTTTCGGAGGTGATGAGGTATGAAGCTGACAAATAAGACCATCCATTATAAGCTAAAAGTTGCTGATGCCAACGGAAGAATGAATGAAATTCCCAACAGCACTGATATCCAGCTTCCGGAGGTGGAGCAGTTGACGGATTCCATGAAGGGCGCCGGTATCATGGGTGAAATTGATATGCCAATCATGGGGCAAATAGGAAGCATGACCTGCACCATCAATCTAAGGGCGGGAGGTGCGGAAGCGTCCGTGCTTATGCGTACCGGGCTGATAAAGATTGAGGTTGTCTGGCTCAATGAGCTTATGGACAGCACCCAGGGAACCACAAGGATTCAGCAAAACAAGGTGTTTATGACGGCCCTCAATAAAAAGCATTCTGCCGGTAAAATTGAGATTGGGGCCGCCATGGACGGATCGGCAGAATTGGAAGTGCTGGTGTTCCGGCAGATAGTTGACGGCAAGGAAACACTTCACGTGGACAAGCTCAATTTTAAATATGTGGTCAATGGCGTTGACTACATGTCTGCAATCAGGGCCGCTCTTCAATGAGCGGCTTATCTTTTGGAGGATGAAGGACTATGGAAAAGATTTTTAAACTGGCCAGACCTATAAGTATCAACAATGAAGAAGTACCGGAGCTTAAATATGATTTTGATGCATTAACGGCCGCAGACTTAAGAGCGGCTGGAACTGCCTATAAAAAAGAAGGCGGAATTATACAGGTTGCTGAACTGGATCCGGATTACCACCTTTTCATCTTTGCCCGGGCAGTGGAAAAGGCTTCCTCGGAGCAGAACATTGACATGACGGACATTACCATGCGCTTGAGTGCCAGGGATACCACCCGGGCGGAGGCTCTGGTAAGGGATTTTTTCTTCATCAATTCGGAGGTGTAATCACCAGCGCCGATATGCAACGCTGTGCAGCCCGGATTACTCTCCGAACCTCCACGGGATACATGGAATGCATGGAGCTCCCCATTGGGGAGTTGTTGGAATTCTACAAGCTCACCGTGGAGGAGTGGAATGCTATGCAGCCGGAGGTGAAGAGTAATGGCCACTAAAAAAGAACTGAAAGCCCTTATTACACTGGCGGGAAAAATTGATCCTTCCCTGGCTAAAGCCCTGCAAAGCGCAAGCAAGATGAGTAAAAATACTCAACAGGCAATGGAGAAAGGGGCCAAAGCTGGTGCGACCGCTTATAATAATCTTGGCGGTGTTATATCCAAGGTGGCAAAGATAGCAGCCGGTGCTGCTATTATAAAGGGCATGATTGAGATCGGAAAGCAGGGTGTGGCACTGGCATCTGATTTGAATGAAGTTCAGAATGTGGTGGATACTACCTTTCAGGCAAATGCGGATTCCATAAATGCCTGGTCTAAAACCGCCCTTAAGCAATATGGGCTTAATGAATTGAGTGCTAAGAAGTTCACAAGCACAATGGGCGCCATGCTGAAGAGCTCCGGACTATCCTCAGAAAAACTGCTTACCATGGCTCAATCACTAAGCGGCCTTTCCGGGGATTTCGCAAGCTTCTACAATCTTGATCCGGAAGAGGCTTTTGAAAAGATTCGTTCGGGCATATCTGGAGAAGCGGAACCCCTAAAGCAGTTGGGCATTAATATGTCCGCAGCCAATTTGGAAGCCTATGCCCTTGCTCAGGGCATAAAAGTTCCATATGAGAAGATGGATGAGGCTTCCAAGATTATTTTGAGGCACAATTATTTGTTAAGCGTTACCAAAGATGCTCAGGGGGATTTTTCCAAGACCTCGGGAAGCTTTGCAAACCAACAAAAACTATTAAAGGAAAGCTTCAACCAAACCATTGCAACATTGGCACAGAAGCTCCTGCCCACTCTTACTGAGATAATGACAAAAGCAAACGCTTTTCTTCAAAGTGATACCATGGCCAAAATCATGGTTTCTGCAGAGACAGGCATACAAAAGGCCATTGACTTTTTGGGAAAGCTATACAGCACGGGTAAAAAGGTAGTGAGTTTTATCATCGAGCATCAAAACGTTTTTAAGCCCATTGCGGTGGGCATTGGTGCTCTTGCAGCAATAGTAATGGTACTTAGCACCGTATTATCCATAGCGACCGCTGTGACCACAGCTTTTTCTTTTGTCATGGCAATTCTTTCATCTCCCATTACGCTCATTGTCCTTGGTATTGCGGCGATAATTGCGGCAGGGTACTTGCTTATAAAGAATTGGGATGCCATTGCCAGCTTCTTTACAAACATTTGGCGAAATCATTTGCTTCCCGTATTTCAGGCAATTGGCTCCTTTTTTACAGGGCTTTGGGATGGCATAAAGCAAGGCTTTAAGGGATTTATAAACTTTTTAATTCGGGGATTGAATTTCTACATTAAAGGTATGAATTTATTAAGCTTTGATGTCCCGGATTGGGTTCCCCTTATTGGCGGAAAGAAATGGGGTTTTAATATCCCGGAAATTCCATTGCTTGCAAAGGGAGGCCGCATTACTAATACGGGAACGGCCATTGTAGGCGAAAAGGGGCCGGAGCTTCTAAAACTTCCCCGTGGAGCGGAAGTTTACAGTAATGCTGTTTACCAAAAAAGTATGGATTCTTATCGGAGCATGGAGAAGTATGCTGGGACAGAAAGACAGACTGGATTTACACCGGGCTCCACTCCAAAAGCCGGCGCCGATTTTAAAAAGTCCGAAGGTACCGGAAATACGTATGTCTTTAACTATTCACCTGTCATTCAAAGTGAAAGCGGGAATGAGAAAGCACAGCTTGAAAATGTATTAAAGCTGGACAGGGACCGTTTTGAGGAGCGGATGCGTCAATTCCTGCAAGACAGAGAGAGGGTGTCCTTCAGTGTCTGAAAAAACCTATATGTATGAAGCTTTGGCCGGTGACACCTGGGATGCCATAGCCCTTGATTTCTATAATTCTGAATTCTGTTCGGAGGTGTTGTTGGAGGCTAATCCAGATTACCGGTATGTTTTACTCTTTGCTGGTGGGGAAAAGCTAAAAATTCCACTTATAACCGTGGGAGCGGCTGAAAGTTTGCCTCCGTGGAAGCGTGGTGAATAGCATGCGGTTGTTCTACGAAAACACGGATATAACAGAAACCGTAAAAATTCACGAAGCCATTTTCTGGGACTGCATAGGGCATGAGGCTGACAGACTTAAGCTGGTCTTTTCAGATACGGAAGGACTATGGAGCAGTTGGAGGCCAGCCAAGGGGGACCGTCTCGTTCTCAAAGACAGCCATTTTAGCACAGGTGTCATGTATATAGACCAGATTACAAAATACAGCGGCACTTATGCATTAGAGGCTGTATCCGTTCCACTGAGCGCCAGGAACAAGAAAACGCAAAGCTGGCAAAATATGAGGCTTTTCAGGCTTGCAGAAGACCTTTCTTCCAGGAACAGCTTGTCTTTAAAGGTATACGGAGCTCAGAACCATCTTTATGACAGCATAACCCAGTTTGAAGAGAGTGACCTTGCCTTCCTAAATAGGGTGTGCTGCCGAGAGGGGTATGTACTAAAAGTAACGGACGGAAGTATTGTGCTTTATGATGAAAAACAACTGGAAGCCTCACCTGCCACAGAGCTTGATTTGCAGAATGTAGGAGAGGATTACTTATTCACCCGGCAAACGGTGGGAATGTATTCAATCGGTATTGTTAAATACTTTTCTTTTTCCGGTGAATATACCGAATACCGGGCACAGGACAATGCAGTTACTTCCGGATGCATACTTGAAAGGGTGGAGCGGGTGAGCAGCCAGGCTGAAGCTGAAAGATGGGCAAAGGGCTATCTCTGGCACGCTAATAAAATGGAGTACCAGGGCTGTTTTAATATCCCCTTTGAATCTAGTTATTCGGCCGGAACAGTCCTTGGGATTACAGAACTATCCCCGTCAAAATATTTAATACATCGTATTACCCATGATTTCGTAAAACAGCGGAGTACGGTATATGTGAGGGGATGCAGATGATAAAAAAAGCAAAGGTTTCGGCTGTCCTGGATAATAGGGCGGCCGTTTTCTTTCCGGATTTAGACAATGGTGTGTCCGCTGAGCTGCCGGTACTGAGCCATGTCCCGCTTTTGCATGCTGGGGATATGGTGCTGGTAGCCTTTTGTAGCAATGACTTCAACGATGCGGCCATTATAGGAAAGTTATAAAAGGAGGCGAAGGCCTTGGCAATAGGTGTTTTTGGTTCAAAAACCTTTACCGTGTCGGGAAACCGCATATACACGCTCTCAAATATGTCTCTGGGAAAAGCTTTGAGTATTGAGAATATCGATGTTGCCGGAAATAAGCCAAGCACCTATATCAAAGGCATCGGCTTGGACAGCTTTTCCTGTGACATTATACTGGATAGCCGTTATGTAGACGTTCAAAAGGAAATAGACGATTGGAGTGCTACATTGACGGCAAAAAAAGCGTATGCGTTTTCATTAGGGAAAAGCTTTCTCGGAAAAAACAAATGGCTTCTTAAGAGTATGGATATATCAAATACGGTGATGGATGGCAGCGGAATGCTCTTAAAAGCAGTTATTGCACTGAAATTTGAAGAGTATGTGCGGGAAGGCAAACCTTCAACTTCGTCCAGTTCAGGAACTTCGGGAAGTACCAGTGCAGGATTAGTACCTACTGCCCTTGTAACAACTGTCAATAACGCGGGGACAGGAGCTGGCCGGAGTTCTGTCCTGAATAACTCAGGGCAAAGCACGGTAAGAACTGTGACCACTTCAACTGGAAGTACTGTCACAAAAGGCGGCGCCGGGCGAAGCTTTGCGGATAAAGCAGAAAAGAAGAGATTTAATCCGGAAGCCAAGGCTGCGCTTAATAGCGGCCTGATTTGAGGTGTTGATTATGGATATAACAGTTTCAAGCACAGGACAATCGTTAAATTGGGGAGCTAAAGGAATTGACCGTATTGTTCAGAATATTGTAAACCTCCTTAACACCTGCAGGTATGAAGTGGCTTTCGACAGGACTATGGGCGTTAATACTTCCCTTTTGGATCTGCCGCTTTCCGAGGCCCAGGCCCGTATACCCTATGAAATAACGCAATACATAGAGGAAAATGAGCCCAGGGTTGAGGTTAAGGATGTTAATGTAACAGGTGTCAGCAAAGACGGAAATCTTGAAGTAGAGGTGGTGATTACCGTATGAGTGATGTTTCCCTGATAGAGGTTAATAGTGAAGAGACAATAAGTGAGATAATTACGGCTTTTGAACAGGCCACCGGTGAAACGCTGTATCCTGGAGATGAACGGCGTATTTTTCTTATGCAGCTTGCGCCAGTCCTTTTAGGAATAAAAAATAACATCAATTATGCTGCAAGACAAAATTTACTCCGATATGCCTCAGGTGAAATGCTGGATGCTATAGGAGAACTCTATGGAACGAGCCGGCTGCCGGCTCAAAAGGCGCAGGTGACGGTTGAATTCTCTCTTTCCGCAGCCCAGGTAAACACCATAACCATCCCGGCCGGAACCAGAGTTACAGCGGATGGCATGGTTTATTTTGCCTTGTTACAGGCACTTTCTATCCCGGCAGGGCAGACCAAGGGAAGCTCCTTGGCGGAAGCTACGGAGGCAGGAAACGAGGGAAATAGTTATGTTTCCGGCCAAATAAAACTGCTGGTTGATCCGGTTCCCTATGTGGCGGGAGTAGTTAATATAAATTCCAGCTCCGGAGGTTCGGATGTTGAATCAGATGATAATTTCAGGGAAAGGATCCGGCAGGCGCCAGAGAGCTTTTCTGTGGCCGGTTCATCGGAAGCCTATGCCTATTGGGCAAAAACCGCAGATGTTAACATAGCGGATATATCCGTTTCAAGCCCCTCTCCCGGGGTGGTTAATGTGGTGCCGCTCATGGAAGGAGGGGAGATGCCCACACAGGGCATTCTTGACAAAGTATCAGCTATAGTCAGCGCCAGAGATAAAAGGCCCCTTACAGACCAGGTGCAGGTTTTTGCACCGGAACCGGTGCCCTATAATGTATTACTTACATATTTTATTCATAACTCACGGCAAACAGATGAGGTGAATATCCGAGAGGCCATTGAAGGTTCGGGCGGGGCTGTCGAACAATTTACCCTATGGCAAAAAGGTAAACTTGGCCGGGCTATCAACCCGGATGAGCTGCGTTACAAGCTTATGAGTTCGGGTGCTTTCCGGATAATCATAAATGAGCCTTCATATGGAAGTATACCTGTGAACAAAGTTGCGGTTGCAAACCAGATAACGGTTAATTATGGAGGGATAGAATCATGAATTTAAGTAATCTTAATCTGTTGTCCCTGCAGACCGGCTATATGCAAAAGGACAAAACGACCAGTGGATTATGTTCTGCACTTCAACCACAACTTCTCCAGCTCATTCAGGATTCCGAGTTATGCAGCTTAATGGCCCGAATTGACCACCTGAATGAAAAACTACTGGATGAGCTGGCCTGGCAAATGCATGTGGATTTCTATACAGAAGTAACGCTTGAACAGAAAAGGGAGCTTGTAAAAACTGCCTTGATTATTCACAAGACCAAAGGAACGCCTTATGCTGTGGAAACACTGATTACTGCGGTGTTCGGTGATGGAGAGGTTCAAGAGTGGTTTGAATATGACGGTGAGCCATACACCTTTAAAGTACTTACCAGCAATGCATCGGTTACATCTGAGCAGGCCAGCCTTTTTCTAAAGGCGCTGGACTCTGTTAAGAATGCCAGGTCTCACTTGCAGGAAATCATTGTTGCCCTGACCGGTGAGATGTCTGCCTACTTCGGAGGTGTGGTGCAAACCGGTGATTTTATTACGGCAGAACAGGTGGGATAAGCATGAGCGCGTTTGGAGGCATTTATTTTACTGAAAAGGGGAAGGCCCTGCAGGCAAAGGCTCAAATAGGAACAAAGCTTACATTTACACGCTTGGCTGTTGGAGATGGTAACTTAGGGGCTCAGCCGATACTGACGCTGACGGGGTTAATTCACCTGGTCAAATCCATACCCATTACGAAGCTTAAGACACTACCAGGAGGGAAGGCCAGTGTGGGGGGCACCCTGAGTAATCAGGATATTTCATCCGGATTTTACTGGCGTGAGCTGGGGTTATATGCCCAGGACCCCGATGCAGGCGAAATTATGTACTGTTATGGCAATGCTGGTGCTCTGGCCGAATACATCCCCTCCCCTGGAGGGGCGGATATCCTTGAAAAACAGGTAAGCATTGTCACTGTTATAGGCAATGCGGCCAACGTGACGGCCAACATAAGCCAATCACTGGTATTTGTGACATCCCAGGAATTTGGGGAGCTTGTGGACTACCTTGGGTACATGCCTATTGATGGCGGTGATTTTATGGATCCTCCAGAACATACCGTTGAGGGAGGCACCTTCTGAAATGATATTTCAAAGACCAAAGAGAGTGAGGTAAAAAGAACATGGCACAGGCAATTAAGCTGAAGAGAGGATTGAATACAAACCTTGGTGGTTTAACCCTTCAGGAGGGGGAACCGGCTTTCGTTCTGGACACCGGAAAGCTATACATAGGTGACGGGAGCAACAAGGTTTTGATTAATCCGGATCCGGGAGTGGCGGTTTCGGCAGACAAGCTTACGACAGCCAGGACAATCACCCTTTCAGGGGATGCTTCTGGCAGCACATCCTTTGACGGAAGCGCTAACAAGACCATCACTGTGGTTCTGGCCAATTCCGGGGTGACCGCAGGGACATACACCAAGCTCACAGTGGATGCCAAGGGGCGTGTAACTTCTGCTGCACAGATTACGGCGGCAGATATTCCCACGCTGACATTGAGCAAAATTTCGGATGCAGGAACGGCTGCAAGTAAAAATACAGGTACGGCATCCGGCAATGTTCCGGTATTGGGAGCAGATGGAAAACTGGATGCAGGGGTATTACCGGCTATCGCTATATCGGATACCTTTGTTGTTTCAACCCAGGCCGCAATGCTGGCGCTAACGGCGGAGGTAGGGGATATTTGCGTAAGAACCGACCTTAATAAAACGTATATCCTGAAGACGGCCGGAGCCTCCACCCTGGCCAACTGGCAGGAACTGCTTTCCCCGACTTCTCCGGTAACCAGCGTTGCCGGGAAGACAGGAGTTGTGACGCTTTCGGCTTCTGATGTGGGCCTTGGAAATGTCACCAATGAGAGCAAGACCACGATGCTTGCCAATGCGGCCTTAACTGGAAACCCAACGGCGCCCACGCAGACAGCAGGGAACAACAGTACCCGGATTGCCACCACAGCCTTTGTTATGGGGCAGGGGTTTCTTTCTGCTGCAAGCGATATAGATGGCGGGACATTTTAAGGAGGTTATGAGGAATGGCGAATAAGATTCAGGTTAAGCGCGGCTTAAAGGCAAATATCCCTGCGCTGAATGTGGGGGAGCCGGGCTTTACAACGGATACAAAAGAGTTCTTTATTGGATCGGTCAGCGGGAATGTGCAGTTGGCCAAGCAGGTGGATTTAAGTGCGCATATGGCGGATATGGCGAATAGGGGATTAGGAGCAGCCAGTAGAAACATTGATAATATTGATTTAAATGTATTAACTGAAACGGGTTTCTATTATGGTACCAATTTAGGGCATGCTCCGTATTCCTCATATTGCAGAGTACAAGTTATCTCCATTGGCGGATCTGATTACTGCAAGCAAATACTTTCCCTATTAGACGATAATGTAGTTAATTGGGAAAGAGTATACAGATATGGCGCTTGGGAAAGTTGGAGGAGCCATGTTTCAGAGCTTATCACCCAGCCAGGTGGTGTGCATGGTTTCTATGTTGAGACCGGGATATGGACTCCTAGATTGATTGGTGCCGATGTTGCTGGAAATCATACTTATTCAATTCAACAGGGCAAATATAGATTATATAGCAACGAGGTACATGTGTGGGCACAATTAAAACTAACCATAAAGGATAGTGCAATGTCAGGGGTAATACGCATAAGAGGATTGCCTTTTTCAAGTGGTCATGGGTTTAACGCTCAAGGATATTGTCTTACAGAGGGTTTAACTGTTGGGCCAGGAAATGATGGGTATATTCCATCGACATGGGACGCTGTTGTTCCTCGAAGATTTGTAAGTACTACTGTAAATGAGATTAGCTCTACAGAAGTAACAAACAACACTGGTGTTAGTTTATATTTAGTTTATAGAACGTAATGAGGAGAGGTGAATAGCATGAATGAAAAAATCTATCTCGATATGCTTACACAGGATAGCGTAAGCATTAAAAAGCAAAATGTTATGACTATTGAGGGGAAAGAGTATGCCATTGGTGAACCTTGGAGACGAGCTTATACCAATAGCTCATCGGGTAGAACCACGGTTGAGGCCGAAGTATCTGAACCTTACAAAACCGCTATTTTTGCAATTTGGGGAGATATCCCCACTGTAACTGAAGATATAAATTAAGTTCGCTATCCTCCCCTTTTGCGAACTAAAAAATCCATATTTTTCTTGTTAAAAGAACATATGTTTGGTATAATTAACTTAAGGTCATGCTATAAATACGGAATACGGATATAGCAAAGGGGCTTACTGTCTGATCCACAGTAAGCCTCCACACGGACCCTTCCACAGGAGGGAAAGTGCTTTTGCAATATCATTATATCTTACGCCTCCTGTGGTTTCAAGGAGGCGTTTTTAATGCACGAGCAAATCATTACAAAAGTTCTGGATAGGGCATCCGATTTTCTTCAGGATACCTTGATCCAGCAGCTTCGCTCCATATTATATGAGGAATTATACTTATATAATATAGAGTCCATATGCACGGAAGTTGCACTGACTGACAACATGGCAGATCGAGTTAAGCTCTTTCTTGCTTCAAAAAGGCTTGATGGTGTCAGTATAAACACAATCCGTAATTACAACTACATTCTAAGGCATTTTTCAGGGACTCTACATAAAAACGTTGAGACCATCACAACCATGGATATCCGTATGTATCTTGCTTTGATTGCAAAAGCGGGTATTAAGAATAACACGTTAGCGACTACAACCAGTGTCTTGAAATCGTTCTTTACATGGTTGGAATCAGAGGAAATTATCACTAAAAGTCCTGTGAGAGTTATTAAAACTATTAAAGTTGAAAAGCGCATCCGAAAGGCGCTGACCCGTGTTGAGCTTGAGATGCTCCGTGACGCATGTGCAACTCTTAGGCAAAAGGCCTTGGTTGAATTTTTTTATTCAACTGCTTGCCGTCTTGATGAAGTGGCTAAACTCAATAAAGGAGATATTGATTGGGCCAAGGGTGAAGTTTCTGTAATAGGAAAAGGCAACAAGGAACGCATTGTATATCTGAACGCTAGGGCATTATTTCATCTTAGAAAGTACCTTAACTCTCGTATTGACCAGAATCAGGCGCTGTTCATATGCAGTAAGCGCCCGTATAACAGACTGGGAAGAAGATCCATTGAACTTGAATTTTCAAGTCTTGGAAAGCGGGCGGGTATTCAGAAAGATGTATATCCCCACCTGCTCAGGCATACTACAGCAACCTGTATGCTGCAATCCGGAGCAAGCCTTGTGGAAGTTCAACGGGTACTGGGGCATGAAAGCCCCGTAACAACTCAGATATATGC
>JAEXPO010000643.1 GCA_023446675.1 Bacillota bacterium
CAAGAGCTCCCGTGTCTTCCCATCGGCAAGAATAGTTCCGTCCTTAATAATGATGGTCCTGCTGCAAAGCTCAAAAACCAGATCCATGTCGTGGCTGGTAAGGATACGGGTATGGTGAAGCTCACCAAAAAGGCGAATCATCCTTCTTCTGGCCCGGGGATCCAATGTGGAGGTGGGCTCGTCCATAAAGAGAATTTCCGGCTCCATGGACAATACGGCGGCAATGGCAGCCGCTCGCTTTTCTCCCTCTGACAACCGATAGGGCGGCCTCGAGGCAAGCTCCGAAATACCGGTTTGGGATAGAGCCTCCTTCACTCGCGCTTCCACTTCCTTTTCCGGGAAGCCCAGATTTCTGGGGCCAAAGGCCACGTCCTCATAGACGCTGGTCATAAAAAGCTGATCATCGGGATTTTGCATAATAAATCCCAGCTTTTTTCGAAGCACCTTTAAATTATCCTTGTTATATTTTTCACCATCCACCCATACACTGCCGGAGGAAGGTGCAAGAAGGCCCGTCATTACCATCAACAGGGTGGATTTGCCTGCTCCGTTGGCACCTACAATACCCACTGTTTCTCCTTCATTAATGCGCAGTCCGATATTTTTAAGGGCTGTCCGCCCATCAGGATAGGTATAGGATATATCCTCAAGCAGCAGCTTGCCTTGGTTCATAAAAGACCTCCCAGCCATTTCGGAATATTAACCAGGCGGACCAGTATAAAAAATCCCAGCCAGCCAGTGGTATAGAATAAGCTTTTCCACACCCATTGCGGCGGTCGCGATTTTATAACGGCGTGGTAGTCCCCGTCAAAGCCTCTCAGCTTCATGGCATCATAAACCCTTTGTGCCCTTTCCACCGTAACCAGAACCATCCTGGATAAAAGGGGGCCCCAGGCTCTTCTGCCTATCCCCCTGTGTCCCGGAGCTCTCAGGGAATAGGCTGTCCATGCTCTTGCCGCCTCCTCAATGAACAGGGCAATATAGCGAAAGGTAAGAGTAAACTGGAGGACAAACAGCCTTGGCAGCCTTAAGCGGCGAAGGGCGTTTCCTATTTCCTCCATGGAGGTGGAGGCCGCCAGAAGAAGGGCTGAAAACACAGTCAGGCAACCCTTTATCAGCAGTGCTGCAAGGCTTATCCAGCCGCTGGAAAGGGTAATGCCCAGAACCACCGTACGCCCCGGATCAAATAAAGGATTAAAAAGGCCAACTCCCGCTATTAAGGGCAAAACAGGAAGTATCCGCTTTAACAACGGCCTTACGGGTATTTCCGCCGCCGATACCACTATTACAGGATATAAAAGGAGGGGCAAAAGCCCCTCTATCTCGTATTTGTCAAAGGATACGGCAGCCACCAGAAAGCCGATGGTAACCATGAGCTTTGCCAGAGGATCCAACCGGTTAAGCCAAATATTACGGGCTGCCAGATCCTCCATATAACGCATCTGGTATCTGCTGTTGAAAAAGCTCGCCATGCTGCTATGCTGCCACCTTTTTTCTTTTTTTAGCCAGACTAATTCCCCCGCCGATTAGTGCAATCAGCCCCAGTGTCAGCACGCCTCCGGTTACTCCGGAAACACTGGTTCCAAGGCTTACAGGGGATGAGGAAGCTTCTGTGCCGGCAGCTTGCTCCGCTTCACCTTCCTTAAAGCCATAGTCGGGCAGAAAGGCCAGCGACTCCTGAATTTTTGCAAGAGTCTGGTGCACGCTTGAAGCGCCTTCCGGCTCCTCCTGTCCTGCCGCATTGGCAATGGACCATTCCAGACCGTCCGGGTATTCGGAGGCAAACCAGGACACCACACCACCTGTCAGAACCGCCGCAATGGCAAGGCCTGCCACAACACCGCTCCATTTTCTCGCCGGACCCACTGTCTGTTCAGACGGTTCCTGCACCAGTAGCTCGGGTCGTGCTTTATAAACCGAAAGGAGAACGGCAGAGGTAATAAGCCCCTCTCCCAGGCCGATAGCCAGGTGAATGGGCTGCATGAAAAGAAGGAAGGTTCCAAAGGGAAGCTCGCTTTTACCCGATAACAGGGTTTCAATAACAACCGCCAGAGCTCCTAACTGCAAGCCGCCCACAGAAGCAAGCATGGATGCTGCCGCAAGGCGTTTTCCGCTGGTTTTCCTGCCTGCAATGGGCCTGTAAATAAGTGTGTACGCAAGGAAACAGGTAAGAAAGCCCATATTTATTGCATTGCAGCCAAAAGCAAGCAGTCCGCCGTCAGCAAAAAACAGCGCCTGGATGAGCAGGATGGAGGCCATCGCCAAATAGCCCGCATGGGGGCCAATAAGCGCCGCCAGAAGAATGCCTCCTCCCAGATGGCCGCTTGAACCGGTACCGGGAATGGTAAAGTTAATCATTTGGGCAGCAAAAACAAAAGCACCTGCTACCCCCATAAGCGGGATCCTGCTGTCATCAAATCCGTTTTTGAGTTTTTTAACCGAATAGGCTCCGGCAGCGACTGCGCCGCCCAGCATAATGCCTCCTACCGCGGGAGACAACAAGGCATCGGCCATGTGCATAATCTTATCCCCTTTTCTTTTTGGCCTGCAACTTACGTGATAAGGGCAGGACTCAAATTAATCGGCCCGTGAGGGTATTGCCATTACAACCCTTCATGGGCCGATTTTACGCACCCCAAAACGGAGTACTTGCATTCCACACGGTATGTTTAGGATACACAGGATAAACACAAAGCCTTCTTGGCTTTCTTCACTTTCATAAAAGTATCACAACCCGCCTTCTGTGTCAATCCGCCCTCTTTACAGGGATTGAGCCTCTCCAGTCAAAAGCGGGTTTGCCCGCAATTCAATGGAAAAGAACCAATGAGGCAACTTGCTTTTTTATTGCTGCTTATAAAGCAAAAAGGCGGAGCATCCAACACTTTTCGTCAGAGATGCTCCACCCATCTGCGCGGCTGCCCCTGTAACAGCTTGCGGGGGCAGCCGATTTGGCTTTATTCTCCTGAGGCGGCCTGACTGATGCTTCCCAGGCTCTTGGCAAGGTTATTGGATTTATCCAGCATGGCCTCGATAAATACGCCGTAACCCCTTGTGGGATCATTGATAAATACATGGGTCACCGCCCCGATAAGACGGCCATCCTGAAGGATTGGGCTTCCGGACATTCCCTGAACGATGCCTCCGGTGGAATCCAGCAGACGCTTGTCCGTAATTCTGAGCACCAGATTCTTGGTGCTGCTTAAATCCGTTCTGGCAATTCGCTGGATCTCAATTTCGTACTCCTCTACCTTTTGGCCCTGAATGCAGGTAAGGATACTGGCCTTTCCCACATGCACCATGCTATGAGACCCTACTTCAAGGGTCCTGCCCCATTTCTCTCCCAGAGCATCCGGCAAAAGCACGCCAAACACGCCAAAGTCACTGTTTACCTCAATATCGCCTATAATATCGGGTTTATCCAGAAACTCCCCTTCCAATTCTCCCGGAGTTCCCTTCTGGCCCATTTTAATGCCCCTGATATTGGATTTCAGCAGCTGTCCGGATCCCACCTGAAGCAGCGAACCGGTGTCAATATCATTGATGCCGTGGCCTAACGCACCATAGACACTGTTTTTAGGATCAATAAAGGTTAGTGTCCCAATTCCTGCCGAGCTGTCTCTTACCCATATTCCCAGCCGGTATTGATTGTCTTCCCCGGATTTTATAGGGGTCAGATTTGTTTCACGGGTCATTTCATTGCGCTTATAGGTAATTTTTACAGGCTTTCCGTCGGATTTTTGAATGGCATCGGTGAGATCCCTGATGCTGGACAGGGTTTCGC
>JAEXPO010000203.1 GCA_023446675.1 Bacillota bacterium
CAATATGGGGTATGCCTCCTCTTTGGCCTGGATCCTGTTTGTAATTATCTCCGCCTTTACGGTGGTTCTGTTCAAAACATCAAATAGTTGGGTGTACTACGCGGAGGGGGATGATTAAAATATGAAAAGATCCACGCAAATCCGCGTGAGAAACATAGTGGTTTACACGCTTTTAATTATTGTATCCGCTGCAGCACTGCTGCCATTCTTCTGGCTTATCCGTTCATCGCTGATGGACCGTAAGCAGCTGTTTGAGTTTCCCATTAAGGTAATTCCTAGCCCCTTTATGTGGGAAAACTACCCTAAAGCCCTGGGCAGCCAGCCCTTCGGCCGTTATTTTATAAATACGCTGTTCCTGGTTGTCGTAAGTACCATCGGCACGGTGCTTACCTCTGCCATGGCTGGGTACAGCTTTACCCGCCTTAAATGGAAGGGCAAGAAGGTTGTCTTCTACGCTTTATTGACCACAATGATGATCCCGAGCTTTATTACATTAATTCCCACCTTTTTGATATGGAGCAATATCAGGCTGACAGATACCTACTGGCCTCTGGTTATGCCTGCATGGCTTGGCGGCGGCGCCTATAACATCTTTCTTGTAAGGCAGTTCTTTATGACCATTCCAAAGGATCTGGATGAAGCGGCGCTCATAGACGGAGCCAGCCAGCCCAGAATATTCTGGTCCATTTTGCTGCCTCAGATTAAGCCTGTGCTAGCGACTATTTCCATTTTCACCTTTATGAATGTTTGGAATGATTTACTGGGTCCAGTCATTTATCTGAACTCTCAGGACAAGTACACACTGTCGGTAGGTCTTTCCTCCTTCCGGGGGATGTACGGCACGAGGTGGGATTTCCTTATGGCAGCCTCAGCGGTTGTGACCCTGCCTATGATTCTTATTTTCTTCATGTTCCAGAAGTATTTTGTGGAAGGGATTACCCTCTCCGGAATTAAGGGCTGATGGCGGCTGTCGAGGCCTTGGCCTAACGCTTGGGAGACATTTTATCTTAATGCTATAGAAAGAAGGTACGAGCATGACCACAGCGGAAAAGCTGCTGAAAGACAAGGAAGCCATTTATATCGGTAATATTTTTACTGTTGATGCGGACCTGATTCTGCCCACCGAGGGTAAAAACGGATCGGAGATTACCTGGAACAGCGACTATCCCCATCTTATTGACAATACCGGCCATGTGCATCGTCCGAGAGCAGGGACGGGCAACAGGGAGGTAAGGCTTACCGCAACACTCACATTGGACGGACAAAGGGAAACCCGTGAGTTTACCGCTACCGTACTGCAGATTGAGAGTACCCTGATATTTACCCGTATTTTTCCGGTGGAGGCA
Source organism: Bacillota bacterium (assembly GCA_023446675.1). Classification (GTDB taxonomy): domain Bacteria; phylum Bacillota; class Clostridia; order DSM-8532; family DSM-8532; genus DTU059. Next base: position 1,347 of record JAEXPO010000203.1, read on the forward strand.
CAGATCCGGGAAGGGGAGGCCTGGCACCTGCCAAGTGTTGTCATTCTGGAAACCCATGACGGCTGCTATACCACTCTGCCGGTTACCTGGAAGGCTGCTCCGGATTTTGCCCTTTCCGCACCCGGACGGTATGAGATTAAGGCGCAGCCCCCGGACAGACGTTATCCGGAGCTTATTCCCACAGCGGTGGTGACGGTGCTTTCAAAGGATGCTCCGGATACGGGGGAGGCAGGCCCAAAACTGTTGCTTAAACCCTTTCCTCTTAAGGACGTCCGGGTGGACGGAGGCATTTTCAAGGAGAATAAAGTCCGAATGATGGACTATCTTCTTGGAATCAGCGACGACAGCATGCTGTACAATTTTAGAAAGGCAGCAGGACTTGATACCCTCAATGCGGAACCCATGGCCGGCTGGGATGCGCCTAAAAGCCTTCTTAAAGGACATACCACAGGTCATTACCTGTCGGCTATAGCCCTTTCTGTAAGCAGCTGCGAAGGAGAGGAAAGGGAAAAGTTTCTTAAAAAGGTCAACCATATGGTTGAAGGACTTGCCCAATGCCAGGATGCAATGGCCTTAAGCGGCAAATTCCATCCGGGCTTTCTGAGCGGGTATTCGGAGGATCAGTTTGATCAATTGGAGGATTACGCCATATATCCCACAATATGGGCTCCCTATTATACACTTCACAAAATTATAGCAGGCCTTTTGGACTGCTATGAGCTGGCGGGAGTAAAAAAGGCCTTTGAAATCTGCCGAAAGCTGGGATTATGGGTGTTTAACCGGCTGGATGCTTTAAGCGAGGAAAAGCGCCAGAAAATGTGGAGCATGTACATTGCCGGCGAAACCGGAGGTATGAACGAGGTTATGGCCCGTCTGTACGGGCTTGATCCCAAAGAAGAATACATGATTGCGGCCAAATATTTTGATAATGACAAGCTGTTTTATCCCCTGACCCTGAATATCGATACCCTGGGCGGCATTCATGCCAATCAGCATATTCCTCAGGTGCTGGGCGCGGCAGAGATTTTTGAAAAGGTTGGCGGGAAAACCTATTATGACATTGCAAATAACTTCTGGCACATGGTTCACGACAACCATTGCTACTGCATAGGCGGTACCGGCGAGGGTGAAATGTTCCAGCGGGTGGACGGCATCGGTGCATTCCTCTCAGACCGCACTGCGGAAAGCTGTGCCAGCTACAATATGCTCAAGCTTACCGGACGGCTCTTTGCCTATACTCCGGACAGCCGGTTGATGGACTATTATGAAAAGACACTGATTAACCATATTGTTGCCTCCCATGATCAGAGCGGCCCTACCGGAGGAAGCACTTATTTTATGCCTCTTCAGCCCGGAGCAGAGAAATCCTTTGATCTTGACGAGAACAGCTGCTGTCACGGGACAGGGCTTGAGAGCCACCTGAAATACCAGGAAAGCATCTATTACCATCAGGGGAATACGTTGTATGTGGCACTGTACATTCCGTCCACGCTTCATTGGAGTGAAAAGGGTATAAAAATCCGCCAGACAGCCGATCTTATCGCCGAGCAGAGGGCCGCGTTTACAGTAGAGGGCAATGGCTTTATGTGCCTTAAGCTGAGGAGGCCTTCCTGGCTGGAAGGGCCTGCTTTGCTGAAGGTAAACGGTGAAGAAATCCCGTATGAAACAGAGGATGGCTACATCGTGCTGAAGAGGGATTTCATAAGCGGGGATACGGTTGAGCTTCAAATGCCCTTTACACTGCGCAGCGAGCCCACCCCCGACAAACCGGAGATTTTGTCCGTTTACTGCGGGCCGCTGGTTCTGGCTGCCGCCGACAGCCGGGAGGAGTTCATTCCATGGCCGTCAGGCAAGACTGCCCGGGAGGCATTAACTCCGGCAGATGAGCCTTACAGCTACCATCTGGGCAAGGTGCTGCTAAAGCCACACTATAACCTGCAGGGAAGCCCCTACCATGTTTATCTCAAGCAAGCCTGAGAAAAAAATAGCCCTGACCGGTATAATTAAAAGCTCGGGGGTATGGGGCCCCAAGCTTTTAGCCGGATTTGCTTACGCAAATAGGCTCACTAAAGCAGGCTGCTTGCGAAAACGGCCTGTGAAATAAAATGTAAAACCTTAAGCTTAAGCGGTTTATTGGGTGTAAGCTACCCGATAGGCCGCTTTGGCCTTATAAAATCATAAACTGCCTGTCCCGTTAAGCCATTGGCCGTTATGACACCGCTTCCCAGGTCGCTTATTACATAGGGAGATTCAAAAAGCGGATAGGGAAAACGCTGATCTATTCCGTCCACCCGGCGTATCCTTGCCTCCATGTAAAGGCTTTTGCCGCCGCTTTCATAGCTGAGGGACATTTTTGAGGGGTTGAAGGCAATGGGATTGGTAGTAACCCTTGAAACAAAGCTCTCAAAGCTTTCTCCTTCATTGGATGCCTCACAGACACAGGCATGGCGTGCTCCAAAGGACAATACCTCAAAGCCTGCGTTTTCACCCAAAGCCCAGGAATAGCCCTCGGAGAACCAGAGCCCTGCGTGAGTACCCCTGAAGCTCACAAAAAGCCAGCTTCCCAGCTCTTCAACCCTGTCGAAAACCTCTTTCGGAACATAGGCATGAATATGCTCAAGCTGTTTTTTTCCATCCTCACGGCTGTTGTTCTGGCCATGGGCAATATCATAGACGGCCAGGACCGCGTTTTTGTGGCAAAAGGTCTGTACACACCCGCAGCCCAGATCTCCTGTCCATTCATTGTGGGCGCTGTGGGGCTCGGTGCCCGGATGATGAGTAAAGATTCTTGCACGGGTGTGTCCCAGAAAGGTAAGATCCCACTCATGCTGCTGGTGATGGGCGTACCATCGGGCTTCGGCGTTTTTCGGGTAATCGTCCTGGCTGTTAACGGCACCCAGAAGGTACCGGGGCGTAACATAGGTGTACTTGCTGATATAGCCGTCGTGGCGGGGAAAGGGAGGGATGAGATGCAGGTGGCCGCATTCCAGGTTTTCATAAGCCGCATTGCTCCTGCCAAGAGCGATTTCATACACCACGGCAGAGGGCCTATAGGCGGAAAAGAGGGCTTCTATGGGATAGTGGCTTTTCGAGATATCCGTGTAAGGGTGGCCAAAATAAAGGTAGTAAAGGCCCAGGGTTCCGTCACTGGCGTGATCCAGGGCCGAATTGGGATAAATACGTCCGTGGGCGCCTCCGTAGAGCCCTTCCCAGCTGTCTGAAACCATGTCCAGAAGCAGCACATCCATGGTCATACGGGAAAGCAGGCGCATTTCCTCATCCATGGCGAAGTCGTAAAGGTCGTAGAGGCAGGCAAAGATCTCGGACATGTACCCGCAGGAATCAAATTCGGCCCAGCCGTGGCAGGCTCTGAAGCGCAGGAACTCCTTAATATAGGCCTCCTCCTCGGGAACAGCATCAAAGCCCGCAAGCCCGCACCACTCGAATTGAAGCTCCGGGTATCTTTGCGCAAAAAGGTATTTGGCGGTATGGTACAGGAGCCGGTGGTTTTCCGAATCGTACATACTCCTGAAATCATGCTTGGTGTAGAAAGCCTGAAGCGTTTTTAAAAGATCAGGTGAAAGGCTTTTGTCCAGAGTATACAGAACCCTTATAAGACGTCTTGCCGTAAAGTCGCATTCTCCCTTATGATCCCTTCCGTTGGGATGGGGAATTTCAAACCACTGTCCCACCTTCTCCAGGTGGCTCAAAGCATCCTTTTCCCGAATGCCATGGCTTATATGGACGCCGGCAAGGCCCCCGTAAATATCCTCCCGGGCATCCTTTAAAAATAAAACCTCCGTAAGAGCCTGCTTTTTTGCTTCCAGTTCCCTCACAGCCTTGTCGCAAAGGCGGAGGGTATCTTCTGTAAAAAGCGCAGAAGCATCATTCCTTTTTAAATCCCAATACATAAAAATATCCCTGTCTTTCATAAATTTGCCCTCCGTACCTTTACCTTGTTGGGGCCATATGAGGCCGGAAAAGATACAGAGGGCAAGCCTAAGTATTAAACCATTTCGTTTGGATGGACTGTCCTACAGGACTTAATTCTGTGAATACCAGGCATTGGCTTCCTCAGTCAGGGTGCTTCCGCCCTTGCTTTTCCATTCCTGGACATAGGTGTCGTAATAGTCTATCGGCAGGGTGCCCTGAATGATTTTAAGCCACATTTCATCTCTGTAGGCCTGAAGCTCGGCCTGGTACTTGGACTGGGAAGGGAGAGCCGTATAAAGCTTGGATAAATAACCTACTTCGGCTGCCAGTCCTGGATAGGTGGACTGTATTTCGCTGCGCCATTTGAGCCCGGGATCATTGTCGCCCTGGGCAAAGAAGGCATCATTGGAAGGGTTCTCTGCGCCATAAAGGCTTCTTAGGGCCATAAGCCCCATCTGATTTTTCACCTTGTTGTCAATGCCTTCGGCAGCAAGGGTCCAGCCTCCCTCCTGGAAGGTGTAGTGCTCCCCTTCAATACCGTTTAATGCCAGGTTGCACAAATCCAGATCCCTTGCAAAGATATCCTGAATCTGAAACAGGGCGGCAAGCTTATCCATGTCCTTGTTAAGGTCTGCATTATAAAGAATGCTGCCGTTGCTTCCCGAGACCGTGTACCGCAAAAAGCCGCCTTTGTCCCCATTGGGGCCTTCAATCCATGGGCCGATAACCACATCGGCGTCGGCACCCTGAATTTTTTGAAACTCCTGGAGAACCGTACCTGCAGTTCCCCCCTCCACTAAAACGGGCTGGTAGTGGCCCAGGCTGGCAGAGTGGGTAACGCCGATGCGGCCGTTGACAAAGGATTGGCTGATGGCCCAGTAGCCACCGGTGTTTTCACCGGTTACAAATTCCGGGTCAAGAATACCGTCGGCAAAGAACTGGCGGATAAGGGACAGGGCTTCCTTGTTGCCGGGCATAATGTCCGCCGCTACAAGCTGGCCGTCCACATCATACCAGTGTCCGTAATCCATGTGCAAAAAGCCGGGGAAGCTGCCGTAGGCGCCGAAGATGACGTTGAGCATGGTAGTGGAAAGCCCGTAGGTATCGTTTTTCCCGTTATTGTCCGGATCCTCGTTTTTAAACCGGTACATAAGCTTTACGAAGTCGTCCAGCGTCTCAGGAACCTGGGCGTTGAGCTTCTCAAGCCATTGCTTATTGTAAATGACATTAATGGGAGACCCTGTCTGCCTTGCAATATAGGGCACGCTGGCCATTTTGCCCTCATACATTGTCATTTTCCAGGCAACGTCAGCTATGGCCTTGTTACTGCCGTTAGGGCCGCCTGAATCAATAAAGGCGGCTACCGCGGGGGCGTTTTCACGGAAGAAGGACTCGTCCCAGTTGGCGATAACACCCTGGCGGTTGTATTCCAGAAAGGCAGCGTCGTCAATGCCGCGGAAGATGTCGGGGGCATCCCCCGATGCAATACGGATATTGAGAAGCTCGGCGTACTGGCCGTTTTCAATGTACACATTTTCCAGATCCACGTCATAGCCGTATTCTAAAAGCTTTTCCTCCACCATGGGCGTTATGATGTCATTTTCAACCTGGGAGAACATGTAGGGAGCGACCGTAATCTTGCCCGACCATTTAACGGCATTCTCAGAGGGGGTGCCGGAAGCGGACGCAGAGGAAGGGGTAACCGAGGCATTGGGTCCGGAAGTGCCGCCTGAGCTTCCGCAGCCGGTGACAAGCAAAGCCGTCAGGGACAAAAGACAGGTAAGGCGAAAGGAAAGATTTCCTTTTTTCATAAATTTCCTCCTTGTATTCGTTTATAGAAGGCGGTATTCCCGGGATAACCGCCGTTCATGCTATGGGGGAAGGCCAATTCTTTGTCATCCTTTGAGGGAGCCTACCATGATGCCCTTGACAAAGTATTTCTGAATAAAGGGGTAAACACAGATAATGGGTACGGTGGCTACAAAAATGGCGGAGGCCTTTAAGCCCTCCGGGCTGACGGCGGCAGTATTGTCATTCATCATATTGGGATTGAGATCCAGCATTTGCTGGGTTCCCTCGAGAATAATGCGCCTGAGGACAATCTGAAGCACATATTTATTGGTATCCCGGATATAAAGAAGCACGTCAAACCACGCGTTCCAATGGCCTACGGCAAGCCATAGACCAACTGTTGCCAAAATGGGTGTGGAAACAGGCAAGACAATCCGGAAGAAAATGGTGAACCTTCCTGCCCCGTCAATCATGCAGGATTCCTCCAGCTCCTCGGGAAGAGAGGAGAAGTAGTTTCGCATAAGCACCAGATTATAGGCGCCCACCAGCCCCGGAAGAATCATGACGGCGTAATTATCAAACAGATTGAGGCTTTTAATAAGCAAATAGCTTGGGATAAGCCCGCCTGAGAAAAACATGGTAAAGATGATGAAGAAAGTCCAAAAGGTACGGTGGGGGAAATATTTCTTGGACAGGACATAGGCTCCAAAGGCTGTGAAAAGAAGCTGTACGGCCGTACCGATAACCGTTCGAAGAAGGGTGTTGCCATAGCCTGTCCATATAAAATGGCTGTCCAGTACGGATTTATAATTGGAAAAGGTTATGTTTTCAGGCCACAGATGAAGTCCGCCTTTAATGGCAAATTCCGAAGGGCTTAGGGAGATGGACAGAAGGTGCATAAAGGGCAGGATTATGGAGACGGAAAAGAGTATGAGCAAAAACCCGTTGACATAGGGGAAGGCGCTGCGGCGCCGGATGCTATTCTTTTTGGTGAGGGGCAGAGTTCCAATCATAATAAACCTTCCTTTACTTACCAGATGCCGTATTCGCCGATACTGTTGCTGATTTTGTTGGTGATGATGACCAGAGTAAAGCCGATGAGGTTTTTAAACAGTCCCACGGCGGTAGCCAGGCTGTATTTCATTTGGCCCAGGCCGTAGCGGTAAACATAGGTATCGATGATATCGGCGGTTTCATAAACTGCCGTATTGTACATGTTAAGGACTTGATCGAAGCCCGCGTTCATAATGCCCCCCAGATTGAGGATAAACATAATGATAATGGTAGGGGTAAGCATGGGAAGCGTTATGTAGAAGATTTTTTGGAACCTTCCCGTACCGTCGCATTCGGCAGCCTCATAGATTTCCTGGCTGATGCCTGCAATGGTGGCAAGATAGATGATGGAGCCCCAGCCCGCACCCTTCCACACCTCGGTAATAATGAGGATAAACCTGAACCAGCGGTTGTCGGCCATAAAATAAATGGGTTCAACACCTGCCAGGCCTAAAAGGTAGTTGACTATCCCGTTGCTGGGTGAAAGAAGCTGCATAAAAAGGCCTGAAAGAATAATCCATGAAAGAAAATGGGGCAGGTAGCTTATGGTCTGTATGGTCTTTTTGAATTTCAGGTTTTTCACCTCATTGAGCATGAGTGCCAGGACAATAGGCATGGGAAAGCCGCATATCAGCTTTAACAGGCTTATGATTACCGTGTTTTTGAAAGCGCGTATAAAGCTGCTGGTGCCAAAAATCTCCCTGAAATTATCCAGTCCCACCCAGGGGCTGCCTAAAATACCCTTTGAAAGGTTGAACTCCTTAAAAGCCAGAGTAACGCCATACATGGGACCATAATGAAACAGTAGGAAATAAAGTACGACAGGCAAAAACATAATGGTTAAAGCGCCATATTTTCTGTACCCCTTGAAGGAGTTCAGAAAGGTGTGGACATTCATAGCTGGTATCCTTTCCGGCTTTGTACTTGCCCCGGGATGCTTGTCGTTCAGGAGCGGCTGAAATTTTAACGGGTGTATTTAGCCGGCCATTAATAAAACGAAAAGGCAAGAAAAAAACTTGCTACCCTGAGGGGCTGCCTTGTAAGTGAGGTCGGATGACATGGTCAATGGTAGCATCGGACCTGCCGCGCTGTATATAAAACGAATAGCTACAACTACAAGGATTTTGTTTTTTATGCCTTTGGCAATTACAAACCTTTTGCTTTTCTGAAAGGATCCCTGTAAAGGGTTGGAGGAGTGAAAGCCTTACTATGACTTATTCTGCTGCATAAACCGGAAATATTTGGGCGGATAGCCGTAATACTGCTTGAAGCGCTTGCTGAAATAATGATGGGTTGGAAAACCTACTTGGGCGGCAATGGCTTCAATATGGAAATCGGTTTTTTCCAGGAGTTCCTTTGCCTTTTCCATCCGGCGGCTGGTAATGTAATCCACAAGATTCATGCCGGTACTGTCCTTGAAAATGCGGCTTAAGTAGCTGGAGCTGACGCCTGCCGCTTCGGATAGATAACCCAGGCTCAGGTCACTGCCTAAATTTTCATTTATGTATTTTTTTACCAATCCCACACTGTCCTCCACACGCTCGTCCACCTGCTGATCCCTGTAGGCAAGAATTTTGGCCACAGCCTCGCCAAACCATTCCAGAAATTCCCTCATATCGGATATTTCCGCAAACTTGCCTTCAAATTCATCCACCATGTCCTTAACCTTAAGGTTGAGGCTCTTGGCGTAGTTGGAGAAAAGAGAAATGAGCTGCAAAAGGCGGGCATTAAGATCGTCATAGAGAAACTGGCCCGATGCTGCAGCCTGTGAGAATTCTAACACCGGGGAGAGAGCCAGGGCGGCCTTGCCGGTGCGAAGAGCCTTGTCAAAGTCCTTAACAAAACGATCCAGCCTGGCGGACTGCCCTGAACCGCAGGACAGCTCATTGGAAAGAAAAAGAATGCGCTCCGGCATGAAGAATTTGTATTTGGCGGCATTTTTGGCGCTTTGGTAAGCCTCCTGAAGCTTTAAGGGGTCTTCTGTCCAGTCCCCCAGTGAAAGTGAAACGCTGTTGCCGTAATGCTGCTCTCTCAAATAGTCCTCCATGGCTGCAAGAACCGGACCGGTATCCTGGCTGCGGCTGAACAGGAGCACCGCCACCTCATTAGAACCTGTATCTCCCGCAATATAGAGGCTGTCTCCGTCGCTCAGGCTTTCAACCTGATCCCGAAGGCCGAATTTGGCCAGCTGGGTGTTTTTAAGCTCCAGCATATCGGTCAGCTTTTCATCCATTACAATGAGAAGAACATTAAAGGATGTCCACCGAAGCGTCAGCCCCAAAAGCTCCAGCCTTTCTTCCAGCTCCGCCCGGTTTGATACGGCATGGTTAATGAGGCTAACCACAAGATTGTATTTGATGAGTGGAAGGTTTTGCTCAAGTTTTTTGCTTAAGGTGGATATTTTGTCGCTGAGCCTTAAAATGGAGCTGTCGATAAAGGCGTATTCATTCTGAACTGAAAGGGAGGGGGCCTGTGGAAGGGAAATGGTTTTCAGCTTGTTGGTGAGGGTTCTTAAGGGGTTGTACATCTTGCGGGCGAAGAGGAAGGCCACCAGGAGGCCAAGAAGGATGGAGCCGCTGCAAATAAGGGCAAGGGTTTTAAGTATATACCTGGATGCGGCATAAAAGCTCTCCAGATGGGTGGCCATTACAAGGCGCCAGCCATTGGTAAAAGGGGAAGAGTAGGTAAAGTAATGCATGCTTCCATCCAGCGGCCCCGTAAATCCTCCGCTTTGGGTGCTTTGGAGAAAGTCCGTATCCGTAAGACCCAACTGGGAAAGCTCTGCCAGTCCCTTTCCAGATGAACCGGCCATGCTTTTGTCTGTTTCGGAGAGGATATTCCCCTGTCCGTCCACCATCATCAGACGATCGCCGGCATTGGACACTATTTTAGAAAACAGGCCCTTAATATAGCTTTCATTCATTTCCACAGCCACATAGCCCTTGCAGTCTTCAATGGAAGCGGCGGCAGGATAGGTTCGTACAAGAAGCAGAGACCGCCTGGAAAGGCCCTCCTCGGTATAATCGGAGGAGAACCAAAGAGAGGATAGCTTCTGCCCTGTAACTGCGGAAAGCCAGCTTAACCGCTGGTCCCGGAGTGTTTCATAGGTATTCAGGTATTTAAGGCCGAATTCTGAGGAAAGCAAAATGTCGCGGCTCTTATCGTACACATGAACTGCCCGGACAATATCCGAAGCTTCAAAAGCCAGATAATTCAAATCCTTGCGTATGTAATTGATAGCGGGAAGATCCACTGTGCTGGAAAGGAGAAACTGATTCAAGCTTACAGACATGCCTGAGCCGCTCAAAAGAGCAGCCGTAATGCTGTAGGCCTTGTTCCATGCCTCAGCCTCAATAAGACCCACATATTGATCCAAAAGAAGGCTGTTATGCTTTTCGATTTCCCTGTTGTAAAGCCCCGCCGAAAGTACGGAGGAAGTAATGCCTAGAGTGAGGGTAATAAGAAGCACCAGGGCCACATAGGTGAAAACGAATTTGTGAAAAACCGTTCTCTGCCCAGATTTCCTTCGGCGTTCCCCTTTTTTATCCGGCTGGGTTCCAGCTGCTGGGTTCATC
>JAEXPO010000682.1 GCA_023446675.1 Bacillota bacterium
GTATAAACCCTGCTCGGGGAATGTTAAACCGGTAGCCTATCTGATTTAACAATTACCCGAATTGCAGGGTTTTTCTATTCTGATAACCTGAGCATGCGCTCCGCAATGGGTAAAGTAGAATAATTTACGCCTTATGCCGCAGAATTGGAACAAAAGTTTTGGAATAAAAGCTGGAGAGTCAGGCACTCTGCACTTTTTATAGAAAAGAGTATTTATTGGAAAGGGGAATTGTCATGCAGCGTGAAATTCTTGAGATTCTTAAAAAGAACAGCCGTACCTCGGATGAGGAAATTGCAGTTATGATTGGCAGCGACGCGGAAACGGTTAAGAAAATTATCGGTGAAATGGAGGCCCAGGGAATCATTATTGGCTACGGCGCCCTTATTGATTGGGAGAAAACCGAGCATGAAGCGGTAACCGCCTACATTGAAGTGAAGGTGACCCCCCAAAGGGGACAGGGCTTCGACAAGGTGGCGGAACGTATTTACCAATATCCCCAGGTAAGTGCATGCAGCCTGATGTCAGGGGGCTATGATCTTTCCGTGATGGTAGAGGGAAGGCCCATGAAGGAGGTTGCTTTATTCGTCGCCGAGAAGCTGGCCCCCATTGAATCGGTATTAAGCACCGCAACCCACTTCGTTTTAAAGAAATACAAGGATAACGGCATTATCTTTGTACAAACGAAAAAGGATGACAGAGAGGCAGTGATTTTATGACCATCCGCCGGCTGATAAAGCCCAATATCCTGGCAACGCCTCCTTCGGGTATACGAAAATACTTTGATCTCATCAATGAAATGAAGGATGCCATTTCCCTTGGCATTGGCGAACCCGACTTTGAGACTCCCTGGAACATACGGGAGGAAGGCATTTACTCTCTGGAAAAGGGAAGGACCTTTTACAGCTCAAACGCCGGTTTTGTGGAGCTGCGGCAGGAAATTGCAGCCTATATGCAAAGGCGCTTTAAGCTTGATTACCGTCCGGAGGATCAGATCCTTGTTACCGTTGGCGGAAGCGAGGCCATTGACATTGCCCTGAGAACCTTTGCGGGGCCGGGGGACGAGGTTATTATCCCGGAGCCCTGTTTTGTGGCCTACAAGGGCTGTGTCATGTTCTGCGGCGCGACCCCTGTGCCTCTTGAGCTTAAGGCTGAAAACGGCTTTAAGCTGACGGCAGAGCAGCTTAAGGCCCATATAACCGACAAAACAAGGGCTGTTATTATAGGTTATCCCAATAATCCCACCGGAGCTACCATGACCCGGGAGGATTATAAGGAGCTGGTAGAGGTCCTTAAGGATCGGGACATCGTGGTGCTTTCCGATGAGCTTTATGCCGAGCTGACCTATGAAGGGGAGCATGCTTCCATTGCTCAATTCCCTGAAATGAAGGACAAAACCATTCTTATAAACGGGTTCTCAAAGGCCTTTGCCATGACCGGCTGGCGTATCGGTTTTTTATGTGCCCATCCCGAAGCCGTGGAGCAGATGAAAAAAATACATCAGTATGCCATTATGTGCAGTCCGACTGCGGCCCAATATGCCGCCATTGAGGCCTTGCGCAACGGCGAGCCCGAGGTGATGCATATGCGTCAGGAATATAACCGTAGAAGACGGGTGATGGTGGACGGGTTTAAAAAAGCAGGACTGGCATGTTATGAGCCCAAGGGTGCTTTCTATGTTTTTCCGGATATCCGATCTACAGGGCTTAACTCCGACACCTTCTGTGAAAGGCTTTTAAAGGAGGAAAAAGTGCTTATGGTTCCGGGAAGCGCCTTTGGTGCCTGCGGTGAAGGCTTTGCCCGCGCAACCTATGCTACCTCCATTGAAAATATACGCAAGGCGCTGGAGCGAATCGGTTCCTTTGTAAAAAAGATGAAAGAAGAGACGTAATTGCAAGAAAATGCAAGAAAAAGGGAGGGCGGCTGCATTACTGCAGCTGCCCTCCTTTTATGTATTTCGCGTTCTGTAATCTCATCTTTACGAGGATGAGATCATCAAGATCTCTGCTGAAGCTCAAAATGACGTCCGGGCTGCATTTGGAGGCAATGGCTCTGTAGAGTTTGTTTCTTGCCCTTTCAAGGTTTTTCATTGGTATTTCCCCCCTAACACAAGTAAAAACGACATGTTATTTGAGATGAAATGATATTAACACAAAATAAGCTAAAAGTCAACAAAAGCCGCATCAAAGCTAGCTTTGCGACATTTTTCGCCAAGAAGATTCATACAGTTTCAAAATTAGTGTCAAGGGCAGGAACGAATGTCGAATTATGATAAAGAGAAGGACAAAACGAGGGCTTATGAAGCGACTTGTCAGTTCAATTTTGTTGATGTATTATAATATTAGTATCAGGTGATATTACTAAGCCTGAATCGGCGAAGGCAAGGGCATTTATGACTGTCCGGCTTGCATTCGCCGGCTTAGGCAGAATGAATTTTTACTGGGAGGTTAGTCAATGGGAGAACTGTTGAAAAACAAAAACATACTGATTATGGGAGTACGCAATAAATGGAGCATCGCCTGGGGGATCGCCGAGGCGGCCTATGAGCAGGGTGCGAACCTTATTTTTACCTACCAGGGGGACAGGGAGAAGGAGTCCCTTCTAAAGCTGTCGGATAAGATGGACAACATCAGGGTTTATCCCTGCGATGTAACAAAGGACGAGGAGATGGAAGCCCTTTTCGAGGGTATAAAAAAGGACAGCGGCATTCTTCACGGACTGGTTCACGCCATCGCCTACGCTCCCACGGAGGATTTGCAGGGGCCCTTCATAAATACATCCAGAGAGGGCTTTATGCTCTCCATGAATGTAAGCGTGTACTCCTTTCTTGCAATTGCAAAATACGCAACCCCGCTTATGACCGAGGGCGGAAGCCTTCTGACGCTTACCTACAGAGGCGCTGTTAAGGCAGTTCCCGGCTATAATCTCATGGGCGTGGCCAAAGCCGCCCTTGAAGCCGAAGTGCGCTACATGGCCTGGGAGCTGGGGGATAAGGGCATCCGTGTAAACGGCATTTCCGCAGGTCCTATAAAAACCATGTCTGCCAAGGGTGTTAAGAATTTCACAGACATTCTGGGGGTTATGGAGGAGAGAACGCCTCTTCGCAGAAATAT
>JAEXPO010000206.1 GCA_023446675.1 Bacillota bacterium
GCATCATTGCCTCCTCCTTTCCCATCTCCGCGGATTTGGGCCTGAGATCCCTTGCGGTGGCCCTGCCCGTCGGCCTTTTTCTGGGTGTGGTTTCAGCCAGAAAAAGAGGGAAGGCAGTGGATTATGCCTGCGTTCTTGTATCGGTTTTAGGAGTTTCCATACCCAGCTTTATCATGGGCTCCCTGCTGCAGTATATCTTTGCCGTGAAGCTGGAGCTTTTGCCCATGGCCCAGTGGAAAACCGAGGCTCACACCATCCTTCCTACGGCCGCCCTGGCCTTATCCCTCCTTGCAAGCCTTACCAGGGTCATGCGGGCCAGCATGCTTGAGGTGACAACCCAGGACTACATTAAAACCGCAAGAGCCAAGGGTCTAAGTGAAGGACGCATTGTGTGGAGCCATCAAATTCGAAATGCCCTGGTTCCCATTGTTACCATGCTGGGCCCTATGGTTGCCGGTGTGCTTATGGGAACATTTGTCATAGAAAAAATCTTTGCCATACCCGGACTTGGACAGCATTATGTGAATTCCATCACAGGGCTTGACTACACCATGACCATGGGCCTTACCATTTTTTACGGGACCTTCCTGGTTGCCGCAAACTTTTTGGTGGATATAGCCTATGGCCTGATTGATCCCCGCATACGGGTAGCAAAGTGAGAGGAGTAATGCCATGAGGAACGCAAAAATTGAGCTTCCGTCCCACGCCTTTGAGTTTGTCGGCGCCGACGCGGATGCCGCCGACCGGATTACCCGGCCCGGTATTACCTTTTGGGCCGATGTACGAAGACGGTTCTTCAAAAACAAGGTGGCCATGATTGGCTTGCTCCTTATTCTTGTCATACTTATACTGGCTGTTTTCGTTCCCCTCTTTTCGCCCTATACCTACAGTCAGCAGGATTTAAGCAATATTAACATGCCTCCGTCCTCCCGGCACTGGTTCGGCACCGATTCCCTCGGACGGGATCTGTGGGTGAGAGTATGGGTAGGCGCTCGGGTATCCCTTGCGGTGGGTGTTTTCGGCTCCATCATACCCAGCCTTATCGGCATTGTTATCGGAGGTATTTCCGGCTATTTCGGAGGCCGGGTAGACATGATCATCATGCGGCTTATTGATGTTATCATGTGTGTGCCCTCCATGATCTACGTCATTTTAATCATGCTCTATATGGGCTCGGGACCTGTTCCTCTTATAGTGGCCTTTGCCCTGACAGGCTGGATGGGTTCGGCCAGAAATGTCCGGGGCCTTATTCTCCAGCTTAAGGAGCGGGAATTCATCCTTGCCTCAAGGGCCCTGGGGGCTTCGGCGGGCAACCTGATATTTCAGCACCTTGTACCCAATACCCTGGGCATAGTGGTAGTAAGCATGACCATGGGTGTTCCCGCCGCCATCTTCCATGAAGCTTACCTGAGCTTTATCGGACTTGGAATAGCCCCGCCCATACCCAGCTGGGGTCAGCTTGCCAACCTGGGCATCAGCGTTTTTCGGATTTATCCGTCCCAGCTTTTTATACCTGCCATTCTCATTTCCCTCACCATGCTTTCCTTTAACCTGGTAGGGGATGGCCTTCGGGACGCTCTGGATCCCAAGCTTCGTAACGGATAAGGAGGACGGATGTATGGAAAGTAAAATTTTGGAAGTTAATAATCTGCGTTTCTCCTTTGATACCTACGCCGGAGAGGTTCAATCGGTCCGGGGCGTATCCTTTTATGTGGAAAAGGGCGAGACGCTTGCCCTTGTGGGAGAATCAGGCTGCGGGAAAAGCGTTACGGTTCAAACGCTTATGAAGCTTACGCCAACTCCTCCCGGAAGGCTCAAAAGCGGGAGTATAACCTATTTTGGCCAGGATATCACAAACTACGGCAGCAAGCGCATGGAAAAGCTGCGGGGCAAGGAAATGGCCATGATCTTTCAGGATCCCATGACCAGCCTCAATCCCACCATGCGTGTGGGAAGACAGATTACGGAAAGCATAAGAAAGCACGAGGCCATACAGGCCAGGCTTGCCGGAAAGCGGGCGGCCGAGCTTCTTACCAAAGTGGGAATTCCCAATGCGGACAGGAATGTAACCCGTTACCCCCATGTTTTTTCAGGGGGCATGCGCCAAAGGGTCATGATTGCCCTGGCTCTTGCCTGCAATCCCAAGATCCTGTTTGCCGACGAGCCTACGACAGCTCTGGACGTAACCACTCAGGCTCAGATTCTTGAGCTTATGAACCAGCTTAAAAAGGAATTCGGAACGGCCATCGTTCTTATAACCCATGACCTTGGGGTGGTGGCGCGAATGGCCCAGCGCATTGCGGTGATGTATGCGGGCAAGATTGTGGAAACCGGCACTGCCCGTGACATTTTTTATTCGCCCAAGCACCCCTATACCTGGGGGCTTTTGGAGAGCATGCCCGGGGTAAGGGCAAAAAACGGACGGACTTTATCGGCCATACCCGGCACACCGCCGGATTTGTTTGCTCCGCCTCCAGGCTGCGGTTTTGCACCCCGGTGCAAATACTGCATGAGCGTATGTAAAACCCAGGAGCCTCCTGAAACGGATCTGGGAGGCCTTCATAGGGCCGCCTGCTGGCTTATGGACGAAAGAGCGCCAAAGGTTGAAAGACCGGTTGGAAAGGACGGTGTGTAGCCATGGCTCAGCCCCTTTTGCAGGTTAACCATTTGAAAAAATACTTTCATGTGGGTAAAAATCAAATTCTTAAAGCCATAGACGATGTGAGCTTTTCCATAGAAAAGGGAAAAACCCTTGGAATGGTAGGAGAGTCGGGCTGCGGCAAAACCACGGTAGGACGTACCATTCTGCGCCTTTACGAGGCCGACGGGGGAGAGATTCTCTTTGAAGGCACCGATGTACACCGTATGAGCAAAAAAGAATATAAAAAGCTTACAAGCCGGATGCAGATGATCTTTCAGGACCCTTACGCCTCCCTGGATCCCAGAAAAACCGTGGGAGCCATCATCGGCGAAGGCTTGGATATTCACAGGCTCTGCAAAACCAGGGAGGAGCGGAGCAAAAGGATTTATGAGCTTTTGGAGATGGTGGGCCTCAACCGGGAGCACGCCGGAAGATTTCCTCATGAATTCAGCGGAGGACAGCGTCAGCGGGTAGGCATAGCCAGAGCTCTTTCCGTTAATCCTCAGTTTGTGGTGTGTGACGAGGCTATCTCGGCGCTGGATGTCTCCATACAGGCCCAGGTGATTAATCTTTTAATGGAGCTTCAGCAGAAGCTGGGCCTGACGTATCTTTTTATCGCTCATGATCTTCACATGGTGCGCCATATCTCCGACGATACGGCGGTGATGTATCTGGGAACACTGGTTGAGAAGGCAGAGACGGAGGAGCTTTTTGAAAACCCGCTTCATCCTTACACGGAAGCACTTCTGGCGGCAGCGCCGGTGGCGGATCCGGATTATGAAATGAACAACCGGCGAGACATTATTTACGGTGAAGTGCCCAGC
>JAEXPO010000084.1 GCA_023446675.1 Bacillota bacterium
ATTCATTACTTTGCCATAATCAAGAGCTTTGTTACTTATAGCTATCTTTTTATTCATATAATCTAAAGTAACAACCTTATTATCAAAATACGCAAGTCCAATCATACCATTTATTTTCAAGGAGCTGTAAATCCTCCAATCAACAAGTGACGATATAATATCGGTATATTTTTCATCAAACACCGTGATATTTTTTAGCAAGATGGATTTTCCAGTACCTCGATATGTACCATCAGAGTTTAATTCTGTTGTTTTACCAATGATTTCATAGTCTACTTTGTTTTCTAAAGCCGTTGTCAAGGTTAAGCCTACTCCATTACCGGAATCAAATATTAATTCAACTGTTTTATCACCGATTTTTATAGGTACAGAGGGGCAGGGACTGAATAAACTAAATGATAAATCATAAATTTGGTTTTCTTCATAGGAAAAATCTCTTTGCCATTCGATATCCGTATTATTATTTCTAAAGCAAAAGGTAGTAAAAATAATGAACAGAATAATTACAGAGCCAATAATGCAAGACTTAAAATTCCTCATAATATTTTCTCCCTTACGCATTAGATAACTAATATACTCCATTTCACCGGGAAAGTTTTCTCTTTGCCATTTTAGATGTCATGTCATAGTACCCTTCCCCTACCTTCATATGCATTTTGTTAATTGTCATCAAATCGGCGTTTACTGTAACCGGATTATCCAGCAGAAATGGCCGGTACTTTCAGCAGAATTAAACAATACACCCGCAGGTAAAGGCTTTATACGGCCTTCTCCTGCGGGTGTACGTAAAGCTTAAAGCTTATTTATTGCGCGTTGGCAACAGCGTTTAAATCTACCATGAGCTGATCCACGTCAATACCGTGGGCTAATGCGCCCTGCTCAATATTTTCAAAACGGGCAGCCATGCAGCCGAAGCAATGCATACCGTGATCCATGAGAACCTCCACGGTCTGAGGATAATTCTCAACAATATCGGTAATGGACATATCCTTGGTTATCACATTAATCACCTTCCTTTTGTAACTCTTCTATTAATATACCACGCCTTGATGATTTTTAAAAGGGGTTGTAATAACAGGAATGCTTATCGGTATTTAAGCTTAAAATAATTCGGACCGTGAAGCGGCTGGTCTTCCGGTCCGAACAGTTTTATTTGATTTGTTTGAAATTTATGTAATTTATCTGGCATTTATTTGTTTTATTTCGCTGCAGGCCTTTCTTCCGCTTTGTCCGCGGCAGACGCGTTTTTAGCCGCGGTTTTTCTGTCCTTGGCCATTTCCTCAACGGTTTTAACATGAAGTCGGGCCGCACCCTTATTTTCCTTTACAGGAATAAGGTTTCCGGAATTCATACGTACTTTGGCCTCTTCAATTGCCTTCTTGTACTGGGGAAGCCATTTTTCCTGGGCTACCAGCATCTCGTCCACCATCTGCCATATTTCAGGAGGATTGCATACCGCACCTACCAGGGGATCCATCATCATAGCCTGGCGAAGGAGCGTGTCATCGCCATTTACAGCCGCAATAACAGAAAGGCGCTGAACAGAAATACTGGCATTGCATATGGCGGCACAGCCCAGGGGCAGATCCCCTACTCTGGGTATATTTATGCCATTGGCATCGGCGTAGCCGGGAACCTCAACCACCGCGTCATCGGGAAGGTTTGTAACGGCACCCTTGTTAATCACATTGAAATGGCCTCTGTAAACCCGGCCGGTTTCAAGTCCCTCTACGATATAGCTTCCGTGCTCCTTGCCTCTGAACTCCTGTCCGTAGGTAAAGGCAGGCTCCTTCAGCCAGTTGGGGAAATCGGTTTCAAACCAGTTGCGGCCTTCGGTGCATACCCGCAAATAACCGCCGGTTTCACCGTTAATCCAGGTTCCCAAATCGATCCAGGAGGTAATTTCATCGGGGCGTTTTCTGTACCAGGCCACATACTCGCTTAAATGGCCGTTGGATTCCGTGCTGTAATAGCCAAATCGTCTAAGCATATCAATACGGACCTTTTCAGTCTTACTGAAGGTAGGGTGCTTTTCATAGGCTTCCAAAAGCTTGCCCGTCATATCCTCGCCCTTGTGCTTCACCTGAATATACCAGGTTTGATGGTTGATGCCCGCACAGATGATGTCCACTTCCTCTTTTTTAAATCCCAGGACATCGGCAATCTGCTGGTGGCCTCCCTGGACACCGTGGCAAAGGCCTATGGTGTTTACTCCCCCATAGGTGTTGCAGGCCCAGGTCATCATGGCATTGGGGTTGGCATAATTGAGCAGAAGGCATCCCGGCTGAGCGACTTCCCGTATATCCTTGCAAATTTCCAGCATAGCGGCTATGCCTCTTTGTCCGTACATGATGCCGCCTGCACAGAGGGTGTCGCCAACACATTGATCTACCCCGTATTTTAAGGGAATGTCCACATCCAGTGCAAAAGCCTCAAGGCCTCCAATACGCACAACGTTAAAAATATAACGCGCATCACGGAAGGCTTCCCGCCTGTCCAAGGTAGGCTTGATTTTTATTTTCAGTCCGTTTTCGTCAATATCTCTCTGGCAAAGACGCGTCACCATATCCAGGTTTTTTTCGTTAATATCGGTAAAGGCCACCTCAATATCGGAAAATTCCTTTACCGAAAGCAAATCCCGTAACAGCCCCCTTGTAAAGCCGATGCTTCCCGCACCAATAAATGCAATCTTAAATGACATAAATCCTTCCTCCCATTTTTGAGCTTACATAAAGCTCACCTTAAGTATAAGATTCCATACGATAAATGCCGCTTTTTGTGATTATTGGCAAAGCATCTGATTCAGGGCATTCATCTAGAACTATTATGGAGGAATAAGGACTAAAACGGTTATTAAAATACTCACACAACACGATTTAAAATGTAAGAAATCCTAACCTCTTTCTTGGGACATACGATGCCCCTGGGATTGAATCCTATTTTTTCGATAGAGGGCGGGGCTCATTCCCGTATGCTTTTTAAAGAGGCTTGTAAAGTACTGGCGGCTTCCGATTCCGATATAGTCGGAGATATCAATAATGGGCACGTCCGTATTGGAAAGCAGCATTTTAGCCTTGTCAACGCGCAGCTCCGTCAGGTATTCCACCAGCGTTCGGCCTGTTTTCTCCTTAAAGATACGATGAAGGTAAATGGGATGAATATTGATTTCGGCTGCGACAGCAGAAACCTTCAACGGACAGTCATAGTGGGATTTCAGGTACTGCTCTGTTTTTCTAACGTAAATATCCTTCATGTCCGGTATCTTAACCTCTGCTTCGGCAGCCAGGCGCGATATGCCTACCAAGAGCTGAACAAAAAGAGCGTCTGCAACCAGCTCTCCATCCTCTCTTTTTTCACTCAGCTCGTTTATAAGATTCTTAAGCGTAAGATAGATTTCGCCGCTGTCTTTTAAAAGAAGCCATTCTCTTTCATTGTTTAAAAAGCAGTCCAGTGTTCTGCAATTGCGGCGAAGACTTCCCATGGACGGAAAAAAGGCCTCTCTGGCCTGAAAGGAAAATTCAATATTGAGCATGCGGCAGGGCTTGTCCTTTTCCACCAGAAGACGGTGAGGAACATTGGCATCAATTAGAATAAAATCCCCGCTCTTCATTTCAAAATCAAGATTCTTGGCACTGTCTCCAGGAGTTACTGCCACCACACATTTGCCTTTTAAGACATACATAATCTCAACCGAGTGATGGGAATGAAACTGAGGCATTTTAAAATCGTCCCATTGACGGAAGTAATAGGCATTAACCCGGGGATAACAGTTTTTTTCGTACACGTCACCGTTGTAGAGACTATTTTTGTTCATTCCTAACTATCGCCTCCGTAAAGTAATGCCGTTTAAATAAAGGAAAGGCAAACCTCGGCTTGCCTAAACTCTCTTTAGGTTCATTTTAGACTAAGACTTTGACTTTTGTAAATGTCCGATATTCTTAATAAGAAGGTTCAAATAAGATACAAGCCTACTGTTAATTTAAATGAACGATTGAACTTAACCGACAAATGTTTTACCATAAATAGGACAATACAAAAAACAAACGGCAGGCTTTGCCGTTGGGGAGAAACATGTATGAAGCTATTTTATAC
>JAEXPO010000217.1 GCA_023446675.1 Bacillota bacterium
CCCAAACCCTAAAGCGCCTGGAAACGGAGAACGCCGATGTGGTAAAAAGCGGGCGCACCCATTTGCAGGATGCTACGCCCGTTAAGTTCTCCCAGGAAATCAGCGGCTGGCGCAACATGCTGGAAAAAGCCAAAGGCATGCTGGTGCTGGCATTGCCTGAGCTTCGTGAGCTGGCATTGGGGGGGACGGCGGTGGGAACCGGCCTTAACGCACCCAAGGGCTTTGGTGAAGAGGTTGCCCGTGTGGTAAGCGAGTTGACGGGCAAGCCCTTCGTTACTGCGGAAAATAAATTTCACGCCCTTACCGCCAAGGATGAGCTGGTTTTTGCTCATGGTGCTTTAAAGGCTCTGGCAGCCAACCTCATGAAAATTGCCAACGATATCCGCTGGCTGGCAAGCGGACCCCGGCTTGGGCTGGGCGAAATTTTTATTCCTGAAAATGAGCCGGGAAGCTCCATTATGCCCGGCAAGGTCAATCCCACCCAGTGCGAGGCCATCACCATGGTGGCGGTTCAGGTTATAGCCAACGATGTGGCCGTAGGCATGGCCGCCTCCCAGGGAAATTTCGAGCTTAACGTGTTTATGCCCGTCTGTATCTATAATTTCCTGCAATCCGTAAGACTTCTGGCCGATGGGATCCTGTCCTTTAACGACAATTGCGTAACGGGCCTTACCGCCAACAGGGAAAAAATGAAGGATAACCTCCACAATTCCCTTATGCTGGTTACGGCCCTTAATCCCTACATCGGCTACGACAACGCGGCCAAGACAGCCAAAAAAGCCTACAAGGAAAACATTACCCTTAAGGAGGCCTGTGTGGCTCTGGGCTATTTGACCGCTGAAAAATTCGACGAGGTTTTTAAACCGGAGGAAATGGTCTAGCTTGATTCGGAATTTGAATGACAAGGGCGCTATGGAATATAGATTTATGCCTGCCGCTCAATAAAGTTAAATTCAGAATCAAACGGGTCTAGTCTCCCGGCTTGACGGAAGGTGAGGAAAAAATGGTTCTCAGTTATTATCCGGGCTGTACGCTGAAAACAAAGGCAAAGGATTTGGACGCCTGCGGCCGGAACGCGGCAAAGGCCCTGGGGCTGGAGCTTGTGGAGCTTTCACAGTGGCAGTGCTGCGGCGGCGTTTATCCCATGGCCAGGGATGAAATCGTTACGAAATTGTCCTCGGTACGTGCTCTGGCGTCAGCCCAAAGGCAGGGAAGGGATCTTGTCACTCTGTGCTCCGCCTGTCATCACGTCCTGAAGAGAGTGAACAACGATATTAAGACCTCCGAGGACATACGTACAAAGGTTAACAATTATTTAAAGCCTGAAATTCCCTACGCGGGGGAAACAAAGGTTATTCATTATCTGGAGCTTATTAGGGACCAAATCGGCTTTGGCGAGCTCAAGAAAAAGGTGGTCAATCCCCTAAAGGGCAAGAAAATCGGCGCCTATTACGGATGTCTTCTCCTTCGGCCGGGCAAGGTCATGGACTTTGACAATCCGGAAAACCCGTCCCTGATGGAGGAATTTATAAAGGCTCTGGGTGCACAGCCCGTCCTTTATCCCTTTCGCAACGAATGCTGCGGCGGCTATATCTCGGTAGGAGGAAAAGAGCTGGCTGAGAAAAAATGCGGGGCCATCCTGTCCTCCGCCTCCGAAAAGGGAGCCGATATGCTCATCACCGCATGTCCCCTTTGCCTTTATAATCTTGAAGCCAACGCAGGCGGCAAAAGCCTTCCGGTATACTATTTCACCCAGCTTCTGGCGGAAGCTCTCGGTGTGGGTGCCGGAAGCGTCCTAACGGAGGTAGCGGCTCTATGAATGCGACAACCCTTCAAAAGGCGGAAGCCATTAAAAGAATCAGCGGCGTGGATACCCGAAAGTGCATGAAATGCGGAAAATGCTCCGGCGCATGTCCCGCCTTCCACTCTATGGAATACCATCCACACCAGTTTGTGGCCATGGTGGAAAGAGGAAATGTGGATGCCCTTTTGGCCTCCGATTCCCTTTGGTCCTGTCTTTCCTGCTTCACCTGTGTGGAGCGCTGCCCCAGAGGCGTGGATCCTGCCGCGGTTATTGAAGCGGTAAGGCTTACGGTTATAAGGAAAAAGGGAGCCAACCAGCTAAAGCCTGAGGAAATTCCGGCCCTGCTGGATGTGAAAATGCCCCAGCAGGCCCTTGTCAGCGCCTTTCGCAAATACGGAAAATAAATTTTGCCTTAAATCGCAGGATTGGAAGTGAGTGAATGCAACGAATTGGTGTCTTCGTTTGCTGGTGCGGAAGCAATATTGCCGCAACAGTGGATGTGGAGGCGGTGGTTGAAGCCGTAAAGTCGGAGCCGGGAGTGGTATGGGCAGAGGATTATCAATACATGTGCTCCGAGGGCGGACAGCAAAGAATTAAGCATGCGGTAAAGCAACAGGGCTTAACAGGCATCGTGGTATGCTCCTGTTCACCCAGGATGCATGAGGCCACCTTCAGAAAGGCGGCCGCCGCTGCCGGGTTAAATCCCTATATGGTAGAAATCGCTAACATACGGGAGCAATGCTCCTGGATACATAAGGACAAAGCCGAGGGTACGCCCAAGGCCATTATCCTGGCCCGCACAGCCATTGCCAAGCTTAATCTCAACAAGCCCCTTTTTGCGGGGGAGAGCAAGGTTGTAAAGCGGGCTCTGGTTATCGGGGGAGGCATTGCCGGCATTCAGTCGGCGCTGGATATTGCCGAAGCGGGCTACGAGGTGGATATTGTTGAAAAATCCCCCACCATCGGCGGCAAAATGGCACAGCTGGATAAAACCTTTCCAACATTGGACTGCGCCGCCTGTATACTGACCCCTAAAATGGTGGACGCCGCCTCCCACGAAAACATTGAGCTTCTTACCTACAGCGAGGTGGATAAGGTTTCGGGCTTTGTGGGAAACTTTACCGTAAAAATCAGGCAAAAGGCCCGCAGCGTTAAAAAGGATCTTTGCAGCGGCTGCGGCGTGTGCATGGAAAAATGTCCCTCCAAAAAGGCTAAAAGTGAATTTAACCAGGGCCTTTCCAACCGGCCCGCCATCTATATTCCCTTTGCCCAGGCCATTCCCAATGTGCCTGTTATCGACAGGGAGCAATGCCTGAAATTTAAAACCGGTAAATGCGGCCTGTGCCAGAAAAGCTGTACGGCGGGCGCCATTGATTTTGAACAGCAGGATGAAATTGTGGAGCGCCAGTACGGGGCCATTGTGGTAGCCACCGGCTTTGAACCCATTTCTTTGGAAAATTTCGAGGAATATTCCTATGCCCAATCACCGGATGTGGTTACCTCCCTTGAGTTTGAGCGGATTATGAACGCCGCGGGGCCAACCAAGGGCAAGCTGGTAAGGCCCTCCGACCACACCCATCCTCATACCCTGGTCTTTGTTCAGTGCGTGGGCTCACGGGATGTGTCGGGCTGCGGAAAGCCCTACTGCTCCAAAATCTGCTGCATGTACACGGCCAAGCACGCCATGCTTGTAAGGGACAAATACCCGGATGTAAATGTCCATGTTTTCTATATTGACGTGCGCACCCCGGGGAAAAACTTTGACGAGTTCTACCGCCGTGCGGTGGAGTCCTACGGCGTTAACTATATTAAAGGTATGGTAGGGAAAATATGGGAATCGGACGGCAAGCTCATGGTTCAGGGCTCGGATCTTCTGGCCAATGAGCAAATGGTCATCGAGGCCGACATGGTGGTGCTGGCTGCCGCCATTGAGCCTGTTAAATCCGCCAGAAGCCTGGCTACTCTTTTAACCG
>JAEXPO010000262.1 GCA_023446675.1 Bacillota bacterium
GTATTGATTATTGAAAAAGTAGACCTCAGGAGCCCAGAAGCAGTCCCGGCCAAAGCTTCGTTCCGACTTTCTGTAGCAGTATTCCGGTTCACTCCAGCTTAAGAGATCCTTCGACTGCCACACCATAAACCCGTCCGGGGCAGAGGTGGCATACAGGTAATAGCGGCCTTGAGCCTTCAGAATAAAAGGATCTCCGATGTTTTTAATGGGCAAAGGATTAAAACTTTCCATCTTATTTCCACCTGTTTCCTTATATCACTATATCAATAGAAAGTTAAAGCCGGTTCTTTATCAGAACCGGCTTTAAACCTTATTTTGGCTGCGGATCAAGGATTTGAACCCTGACAAACTGAGCCAGAGTCAGTTGTGCTACCGTTACACCAATCCGCAACAACGAAATTTATTATAATATGAGATCTTGATGATTTCAAGGGTTTTTTATAAAAAATCTTGTGTTTTTTTGGGAGAACATGCCATGAACTCAAAAAGCTGAATCAAAAAACGTCCCGGCAATAACGCAAACCCTTACGGGCAGTAATGCCGGGACGTGATGTTACCGAACCTTGACAACCCAGTTGAAAGGATCGGGAAGAGCTCCATATTGAATCGCGGTAAGATGATCATAAAGGCGCTGGGATATTTCACCAATTCTTCCGCCGCTTAAGGTTACTTTTTTATCCTTCCAGGACAATTCGCCAATGGGGGATATCACGGCAGCAGTACCTGTACCGAAAGCTTCCTTTAAAAGGCCTTTTTCATTGGCTTCAAAGATCTCGGTGATGGCAATCCGTCTTTCCGATACCTTCAGGCCCCAGGAACGAAGAAGCTCAATGCAGGATTTGCGGGTGATGCCGGGAAGAATGCTTCCGTTAAGCTCGGGAGTGACGATTTCATCGCCTATAACGAAGAAAACATTCATGGTTCCAACTTCTTCAACATATTTTCTCTCAATGCCGTCCAGCCAGAGTACCTGTGTATAGCCCTTTTCCTTTGCAACCATTTGAGCCTTGAGGCTGGCCGCATAGTTGGCGCTGGCTTTTGCCGCTCCAAGACCGCCGATAACCGCGCGGACATAGGTGGGCTCAACATAAATTTTAACCGGATTCAGTCCTTCTTTGTAATAAGCACCTACAGGAC
This sequence comes from Bacillota bacterium, assembly GCA_023446675.1. Lineage (GTDB taxonomy): Bacteria > Bacillota > Clostridia > DSM-8532 > DSM-8532 > DTU059. The sequence continues at coordinate 1,138 of JAEXPO010000262.1, forward strand.
CTGTTATGATAATAAACTGGTAGGTGTGGGAGGGACGCACACCCAGATAGGGATCGGTAGCAATAATAAAGGGCCGGATATAGAGGGAGGTACCGGGCTCGGTGGGAATCCAGTCACTGTCCAGATCCACAAGCTTCTTCATGGCCTCCAGAGCCAGCTGTTCGTCTACCTGCGGAATGCAAAGCCTTTCACAGGATTCGTTAAGGCGCTTAATATTTTCTTCGGGGCGGAAGAGAGTTACGCCGCCAGCCGGCGTCTTATAGGCCTTTAAGCCCTCAAATATGCTTTGACCGTAGTGGAATACCATGGCGGAAGGCTCGTAGGGCATGGTCCCATAAGGGACGATTCTTGCGTCATGCCAGCCCTTACCTTCGGTATAGTCCACTACAAACATATGGTCTGAAAACAGTGTCCCAAATCCCAGCTCTTCGGAAGCAGGCTTTTGTTTTGGGCTTTGGTTGAGAGAAACTTGAATTTCCATGCAAACACACTCCTTTAATGCCTAATCATACACCTTTCCACCTTAAAAATCCAGAAAATCCGTTAAGCCTGTATTCCGTGAACCTGCAATCCGGACCTTAACCCTTTAATGATTAAAGTCGGAACTTAACAGGTAGAAGGTTCTTGCATTTAATAAAAAACTTTAAAGACCAATGGCAGATCCCGGCCGTTCAACATATTTTATAAAAGGAGCAGAATGGAGCGTGATTCCTTTGATTATTCATGTTGTTAAACCGGGAGAAAGCATCTATTCCATATCCCGGATTTATCAGGTCCCGGAACAAAAGATTATTCAGGATAACGAGCTTCCCAATCCTCAGCAGCTGGTAATCGGTCAAGCACTTGTCATTCTGACGGATAATCTGGAGTACACGGTGCAGCCCGGTGATTCACTATATTTAATTGCACTTAAATATCAAATGAAAATCAGTGAGCTCATTCGCGTCAATCCCCAAATTTCAAACCCGGCAGCACTTCAGCCCGGACAGAAAATAAATATACCCAACCGAAATATCTTTTTCGGCCCCACTGAGGTAAATGGCTACGCTTTTCCCAACATAAACCGTGAAACCCTTCAAAGGACACTGCCCTATTTAACCTACCTCAGTATCTTCAGCTACCATGTCAGCGCTGACGGAAGCCTCAACACCATTGATGATCAACCCCTTATTAATGCCGCAAGAGGAGCACAGGTGGCGCCCCTCATGGTTATATCCAATATAGAAGGGGACAGCGGGGGATTCAGCAGCGACATCGCAAGCCAGTTCCTTAGTAATTCCGCTGCTCAAGACAGGCTTATTGATAATGTCATCACCATTTTAAAAAACAAAAACTATTTTGGCCTGGACATTGATTTTGAATACATTTATCCCCAGGATCGTGAAAACTATAACCGCTTTTTAAGAAAAGTCGTTTCAAGGCTGCGCCCGTTGGGGTATACCATTACCACCGCTCTGGCACCAAAAACCTCGGCTACTCAATCTGGAACCCTGTACGAGGCCCATGACTATCCTGTTCATGGAGAGCTTATGGATCATGTGATTCTCATGACCTACGAATGGGGCTTCACCTACAGTCCGCCACGAGCTGTTGCCCCTATTAACGAAGTACGCAAGGTTCTTAACTATGCCGTAACCGAAATTCCCAGACAAAAAATCCTCATGGGCATACCCAATTATGGCTACAACTGGACATTGCCTTTCCAGCAGGGCACTGCAGCCACAGCCATATCCAATACGGGAGCGGTTCAGCTTGCCCAGCAGGTGGGGGCCACTATTCAATATGACCCCATTTCTCAGGCACCCTATTTCCGTTATTATTCCTCCGACGGAAAACAGCATGAGGTATGGTTTGAGGATGCTCGCAGCATTCTGGCAAAGCTTACGCTGGCAAATGAATTCAAGCTGGGCGGTGTCAGCTACTGGCCCATAATGCAATTTTTCCCTCAAAATTGGTTGGTATTGAATTCCGTTCATACTGTTGTCAAAAAGCTATAAGCTTCACAGGACCATGCGGATTAGCCATATAGCAAGAAGATGCAGGGGATAGAAAAGGTAGAAGGCATATTTCATGCTTCTTCCTTTTTTCCCATTATAAAACAAAACAAAAAGAACACCCAGATACTGCCCCGGAAAGGTAATTAAAAGGGTGCTCCAAAGCGTTTCAGGAGAAAGCAGGTTCAATAGATTGGCAGCCAGTACGGTAAGCGCGCCTGCTGCTGCCTTACCCTTAAGGGACAGTGAGGCGCTGAGATAAAAAAATAAAATAAACAAAAGAGCCCCATAGGTGTAATCGGTTTTTAAAAAAATTGCAAGACCGCTGAGGCATAAGACTGAAAAGACAGCTGCGAACAGGCTTTTTCCCTTCAGCATGTCATAAAAGAACAGCGCCAATATACCCAGTGCCAGCGAAAACAAAATATTGAGATTGGCTTTGGCAAGCTCTCCGTCTTTATTATTAACACTTAAACCATAAAAAAGAGTGTAGGGAAATTGGGAGAGAGCCGCACACACAGCAAGCCTCATAAAATACCTGTTTCTGTTTCGGGTATGCACATAGCCG
>JAEXPO010000283.1 GCA_023446675.1 Bacillota bacterium
TTGTTCTCCTGTGCAGCCTGATGCCGACAGGAAAATTACCAAAAGGACAAGAAAAAGGATGAATTGTTTTTGGATTTTTTTCCGCATTTTAATCCCTCCGTATCAATTAATCTTGGCAATACATAAATGACCGTCCGAAATCCCCGGAAGATCCGGACGGAAAAATGAAAGCGGTGCTTCAGCCCTTGACTGCGCCGATAAGCATGCCCTGGGCAAAATGCTTCTGAAGGAAAGGGTAAACGATAATAATGGGAAGCATGGCCGTAATGATTGTAGCCATCCGAAGAGCAAAGGCGGGAATATGTGGAATGCCCATCTGAGCCTGGGCGTTTGCGCTTAAGGTATTGGTAAAGGTGTGATCCACCAGCATGCGCCGTAATACCCAGACGTAAGGCTGCAGGGCGGGTTTGTTGACATACATCATGTACTGGTAATAATCGTTCCATTGCGTTACGGCAATAAAGAGGGAGACGGCGGCAATCATGGGTACCGAAATGGGCAGAATTAGCTTGAAAAAAATATGTACCTGATTGGCCCCGTCGATGGTGGCGGCCTCCTCTATGGCGCTTGGCACCGAATACATAAAATAATTGCGCATGATGATAAAATACGTGACGTTTACCGCCGCGGGAAGGATCATGGGCCAAATGGTCTTAAGCATGTTCAAATCCCGGTAGAGAAAATACGTGGGAATAAGGCCTCCGCTGAAATAAAGGGTGCACACCACAAGGATGTTGATAAGCTTCATTCCTTTAACATGGGTTTTTGAAACGCCATAGGCCATCATGGCGGTGACTAAAACCGACAGGGCTGTGGCCGCAGCGGTTTTGAACACCGATATGAGAATGGACTGCTGGAACAGGGAGCTTGTGAGTATGGCTTTGTAATATTGAAAATCCGGCTTTACAGGCGGCAGAAGTATAACGCTTTTTTTAATGAACTCATCATAAGGTGTTATGGATACCACCAGAACATACCACATGGGGTAAATGCAAATCAGGGCGCACAGCACTAAGAAAACCAGTGTGAAACAGTCAAAAGCATTATACTTGCGTGCCTTTATAAAAAAAGACCTGGACATAGCTGATGTACCTCCTTAAAAGATGCCCATGACATCCAGTTTCTTAGTTACCTTGTTGGTTACGATAATAATAATCAGCCCCAGCGTATTAAACAGAAGATTGATTGCCGTGGAAGTGCTGTACAGCCCCTTCTCGATGCCCAGGCGGTAAATGTAGGTGGAAATGACGTCTCCGGTGGTATATACCAGCGGGCTGTACAGGTTGAACACCTGATCGAAGTTTGAGATAAACAGGCCTGAAAGCTGTAGTACGAAGAGTATTGCAATAGTCGGATAAATTCTTGGCAGCGTAATAAAGCGTATGAGGTGAAAACGGTTGGCTCCGTCAACCTTTGCGCTTTCGTAAAGCTCCGGGTTTACGCCCGCGATAGCCGCCAAATAGATAATGGTGCCGTAGCCGGCTGTCTTTATGGTGTTGGTGATAACTAAAATGGCCCGGAATTTGTTCTGGTCGGTAAGAAAATTAACGCGATTAAAGCCCAGGAGCTCCAACACGCCGTTAATCATGCCTGTCTGGAAATCAAGAAAGGTCATGACAAGCCCGGCGAAGATTACCCATGAAAGAAAATAGGGAAGATAGACGGCTGTCTGGATGATTTTCTTTGTACGGCGGAATCTCAGCTCGTTTATCATAAGTGCGAGGAAAATGGTAAAGGTAAAACCGAAAAGAAGGTTGTAGAAATTGATGAGTACGGTATTTTTGACTACGGTAAAGAAATAGGGATCGGCAAGAATTTGCCGGAAATATTTCAGCCCTGCCCAAGGACTGTTCCAGATACCGAGCTTGTAGTTAAAGTCCTTGAAGGCCAATAAAATACCGTACATAGGCCCGTAGCTGAAAATCAGCAGAAAAAGCAGGCCGGGCAGAACCAACAGATAAAGAAACCAGTAGCGCTTGAAATATGTCAGAAGCCCCCTTGCTCTTGACGATTTTGGCTGAGTCGCCAGCTTTGCAGTAGATAACATGATCCACCATCCTTAAAAGATTCATGCAGGACTATTGAATTATTGCAGAAAAAAAAGATTCTGCATTAATGCCCAATGATTCAGGATTTTATGGTAATATTACTAATAATACTACGATGTTTTGAGTATCGGGGACGTGATGGATACGAAAAATTACTAATATTTATTACTCTATTAATAAGAATATTATTAAAAATCATTTGTTGTACAAATTATACGCCCGCAAATATGGCGTGTCAAGAGTTATTGTGAAGATTTTGAAGCAATGATGCGTCATTTGTAAAAATGCGTGGGTTGGATGTTTCGCAATTAACTAATAATATTACTGTTAATATTCAGTTTTATTATTGACATAAATTATTAGTTGCTATATGATTATTACGTGATGTGCTATAATGCTTTTTAAAGAGTAATAATATGGGAGAGTGTATCCATGGGGCGCGTAACCACGCACGATATTGCGCGACTGGCGGGTGTGTCGCAATCAACGGTTTCATTTATATTAAACAAATCAAATAAAGCCAGTATTTCCGATATGACGCGTCAAAAGGTGCTGGCCGCAGCCGAACAGCTGGGATATGTCCATAAGGACAGCCCCAAAAAGCCGGTTAAGGCAATTAAGGATTTAATCGCCGTGGTCGTACCCAATATGCTCTATTCCTATTATCCAAGCCTTGTGGAAAGTATTGAGAAGCAGGCTGTTATGAGAGGCTATTCCACCCTGCTGTGCAATATTGATACGCCCGAAAGCGAGAGCTATTATACGGAGCTTCTGTCTGATTACTCCGTTAAGGGCATTATTTTTACTTTTACACCCAATACCTATACTATTGTAAATGCTCTGGAGGGAAAAGCGCCCGCCGTGCTTTTAGGTGAGAAGGACGAAAATATTCATCTGGATACCATAGCCCTCAACTCCATGTCGGCGGGACATATTCTGGTAGAGCATCTTTATGGCCTGGGACACAGACACATCGCCTTTATATCAAATCCATCCGAAACCGTCAGCCGGGCCACAAGAAGAAGGCTTGAGGGCGTTCGGTCAAAAATGGATCAGATGGGTATCGGAAAGCAGCTGGTTCACATTTACAATGAGGCCTTCAGGAACCTGGATTCAATGGACGAGATCATAAAAAGCAGCTATGAGCTTACTCAAAGGGTGACGGACGAAAGCCCCGAGGTCACAGCCATCATTGCCACGGATGATATTACCTGCATCGGCATTCTGGATGCCCTGAGAGAGCAAAACCGCAAGGTGCCTCATGATATGGCTCTGTGCAGCTTTGACGATACCGATATTTCAAGGATACTTTCGCCCAACATAACCACTATTGACCACGGTAATAATATCAGGGTCAAGCTGGCCTTTGATTTATTGATTGAACGTATCAACAATCCCAATAAAACAGGACGGCTTTATAAGACCGAGTCCGTACCCAATCTTATTGTTCGCGCTTCAACCGTAAAACGCTAAACGCTTTCACCTGACAAACCGGTAGTTTGCTTCTCCAAAAGGGTTAAGCATTGTATCTCCGCGCCCTTTTTCAGCCTGAAGCCGAGGCCCTCCCATAAAGCGGGACGCCTTGGAGGGCAAAAGCTTTTAGCATTAGTCCACGACAGGAGGGCTTTTATATGGAAGGCTTGAAAATAACTAAAAGAGATTATGTGAGGCTATTGGACGGCAAGGTAGCCGAGGCGCTGCGGGAATACCGCTGGCGCAGGGTTTTTTCCCAGTATGAATGCCTTATGAAGGAGGATGATCACGGCCCCAAGAGCGCTTCGCCAAGAATCATACCCTATCTTGACGGCAGAAGGAGTATCGTCTGTTACGGAAATGATAAAAACGGCTCCTACAACCATCACAATCAGCTTGTTAAGTTCAGGGGTAGCTATTACTTCGCCTGGAGCAACGGTATCCGCAATGAGGAGGACGGAGGGCAAAGAGTCCTTATGGCTTCCTCGCCAAACGGGATCCACTGGTCGGAGCCGTGGGTGGTTTTGTCGCCGCAGGCGGGGGAAAGTCTTGCCCATAACTGCGTGGGCCTTTATGTTCAGGATGACGCTTTATTTGCCGTTATTATGACCGAGGATACCGTTCATGACGAAACGGTAACCGGTATGCGGCGGATTAAGCCTGATTCCCATGTCGTACGCATTTACAGGAGTATAAATACTACTGACTGGGATGCTGTCTTTACCTTCGGAGACAGGGTGAAGTGGCTTTTCGAGGCGCCCAGGCTTACGAAGGAGGGAAGGCTTCTTTGCGTATGTAATACCGTAAAGGAAGGCCCTGCCGTTCTTCTCTGGCCCGGAGCGGATATAACCCGGATGCCGGACTTTATTTTTGTACCTGAGCCGGAGGGCGCGTCCTTTCCCTATGGCGAATCAACCTGGTATCAGCTGGATTCAGGGCGTATTATGGTTTTCTGGCGTGACGAGGGCGCTTCCTGCCAGCTTTATGTAAACTGGAGCGACGACGGCGGCAGAACCTTTTCCGTTCCCGTACTTTCCGATATTCCCGATTCAATGAGCCGCGTCTATGCGGGACGCTTGTCCGACGGCCGGTATTACCTGTGTGGCAACGCCATTGCAAACCTTCTTGACAGAAGTCCGCTGATGCTTCTTCTCAGCGACAGCGGCACGGTTTTTAATAAAGTATATATGGTTAACGACGGGGTGTCCGTCATGCGCTTAAAGGGAATGCTCAAGGTTAACGGGAATCAGTATCCCTGCTGCCTGACAGACGGAAGCACACTTTTAATCGCCTATGATCAAAATAAAGAGGATCCTGTTGTGGATGTTATTGATACGACGCTTATCTGACAGCAGAACCAAGGAGGTGAATCGTGGAAAACAGCACGAATCTTTATAACCTGGAACACCGGGTAGGGGAGCTTCTCTATCCGGGAAGGACAGCTCAGGATCGGGAGCTGAACAAGGTGCTTCTTAAGGACTACGATTATGAAAAATATGTGGAGGGGCTTACGGGGTACGCAGGCCAGGATCTGCAAAATATCGCCGTTGTAAGGCGTTATGGCGCAAAGCGGACAAGGATTGGCTCAAGAGGTCATTATAAAGCCGGGCTGGCCTTCGGCAGCGGTATCGTCTACGCGGCGCCCTGCGTTGCCTTAAGAGGTAAAGGCCCTTACGACGTTTCCTTTAAAATTCAAGTTTACGCCTCCCGGGACATGGGCCTTTCCTGGGAAAAAATTAATAAAACCGAGCTGGACGGCAAGGAACCCTCCTTGCTGTACCTGGACGACGGGACGCTTCTTTTAACCGCTCAGCCCATCATGGAAGGGAAAATGGGCTATCAGCTGCCCGTATACCGTTCTGCGGACGGGGGGGTAACCTGGAGCAAGGAAACCCTTGACGGCAATCGGGATTACCCGCGAAACCTTTTTTTGGATAAGGACAAAAGCATTGTCTTTATGCGCTGCTCCGCCGTAAGGTTTGAGTTTGAGGAGGAGCTTGCCGAGAAAGGCAATCCCACCCTTGAAATTAACCGGTCAATTGACGGAGGGCGCACCTGGAGCCGATGCACCGGGGTTATTAAGGACTGGGACTATCCGGGCTTTATGGAGGTTGCCTCACTCAGGCTTCCTTCGGGACGCCTTGTGGCAGCTCTCAGGCACCAGCCCTCCGGAACCAAGGGGGAAGGCTTTGAGAACACGCTTCTCACATGGTCCTCAGATAACGGGACCACCTGGACAAGGCCCGTTCAGGTATCGGGAACGGGAGAGGTACATTTCCATATGACCCTTTTGGAGGACGGCCGGCTTCTGGCAACCTACTCCCATTACCATCTGCCTTATGGGGTATGCGCCATGCTAAGCGCGGATGAGGGAGAAACCTGGGACCGGGATAATATCTTTCAGCTGGCACTTTCGGCCGACTATTACACAGGCTGGGGTGCTACCTGCCAGTTGCCGGACGGCGGACTGATTACAAGCTACGCCAGCACTCCCTATCTGTGTGAGCCGCCAGATACCACGGTCTGCGAGGCCGTCAGCTGGCGCATTCCCGGTCTCTGAGACGTAATCGGCCCGAAAGGCCCGGTTACGGACGGCGGCTGTCCCTATATTTCCACAGGATGAATAATTTTAGGAGGTAGACAATGATGTCTAACATGAAAAACAAGCTTAGTGATCCTTCCGGAAGAGGAAAGGTTGAAGGCTACAGGGTCATTTTCCCTCAGATGCAGCATCCCTACACTCAGGCTGAAATTGACGCTGTCATTGATGTTATGAAGCATGCCGAAGGCCAGACTCAGGACAAATACCTGGAAAAATTCGAGCAGGATTTTGCGGCCTTTGTGGGCGCCAGACATGCCTTTGGCGTATCCAACTGCACCAACGCCCTGAAGCTTTCCGCTATTTTCCTTAATATAAGGCCCGGCGACGAGGTTATCGCCCCCGCCTATACCTACTGCGCAACAGCCATTCCCTTCGGCGACATGGGCGCTAAAATTGTCTGGGCCGATATTCATCCCGAAACCTGGACCATTGATCCGGCGGATATTGAAAGAAAAATTACCGACAAGACCAAAGCTATTATCGCAGTTCATCTTCTGGGCATTCCCTGCGACATGAAGCGCATTATGGAAATTGCGCACAGGTATAAGCTCAAGGTGGTTGAGGATTGCGCCCAGGCTCTGGACTGCCGCATTGACGGTCAGCATGTGGGAACCTTTGGTGATTTTGGCTGCTACAGCTTTCACGCGGCTAAGACCATGACCACTCTGGGTGAGGGAGGTATGCTGGTTGTAAAGGACGACGCCGTCGCGGAATGTGTACCCGGTGTACGCCACAACGGGCTTTGCGCCTTTCAGGGCGAAAGGGAGCGTTACTGGGTTCCCGCCATGAGCAATGTGGATATGTTCTGGGAAGGCCAGTGGCCCCAGAATTTCTGTCTCGGAGAGGCTCAGTGCGCTCTGGGCTCGCAGCAGCTTAAAAGCGTTATTCCCAACAACCGGGTATTAATGGCCCAGGATAAGAAAATCCGCGAGGGGCTTAAGGATGTTCCCGAAATTTCCTTTCCCCGGATTATTGAGGGCGGCAGATACGTGGTTCACCAGTATATCATGCACTTTGACGGATCGGCCTTCGGCAAAAACAGGAACGACCTTCTGGATTTAATCACGGCAAGGTACGGTGTTCGCTGTATTGTTCAGTATTATCCGCTTTACCGGTATCCGCTCTTTAAAAAGCTGGGCGCAGGGGAGCATGACTGCCCCGTGCTTGAAAAATGGTGGGACAACAGTTTTTCCTTCCCCTGGTGGTGCGGAATTGACGATTACACCCTGTCCGTTATGATTGACGCCGTGAAGAATGCCGTCAATGATTTAAAGACCGGGGCTGAAAGAGGATAAGACTATGGCTGATACAACGCAAAAGGCTTGCTTTAAAGGAATTGTGGCCCCTATTGTTTCTCCCTGTGACGAAAAAGACAATCTGGATATGGCGGCGCTGACCGGGAATTTTGAACGCTTGCTGAAATCTCCCATTGACGGTATGTATCTGTGCGGGGGAACGGGAGACGGTGAGAACCTTTCGCTTGAAGAAAGGAAGTTAATTACGCAAATGCTGGCGCCCGAGCTTAAGCGGGCGGGCAAATGCGCTATCATTCACGTGGGGCAGACCCATCAGCGCCATGCGGTGGCCCTTTGCGAGCACGCCGCGCAAGTAGGCGCGGACGCGGTGGCGAGCATTCCTCCTCGGGCGCCGCAGAAGGAAACGGCCGCTTTTTACCGGGCGCTGGCCTCGGCGGACCTTCCTGTATTTGTTTATTACATACCCGCCGTTACGGGAAAGGCCTCCCCACTGGAGGAGCTTTGTGAAATTCTGGACATTCCGGGTGTCGCGGGGATAAAAATGAGCGACTGGAATCTTTTTCTTCTGCGCCAGGTCAAGCTGCTTTACCCTGAAAAAATTGTCTATTCGGGCTATGACGAGCTTCTGGCATTGGGTCTTCTTTCCGGCGCGGACGGAAGCATAGGCACCTGGGCCAATCTGTTCCCGGACATGTACGCCAAGGCCTACCGGCTTGCCGGTGAGGGACGGCTTAATGAACTGACGGCTCTTCAAAACAAATTCACGGCCTTTTTGGCTCTGGGCTGGCGCTTCGGAATTATTGACACCTTCGAGGAGCTGATGGCGGCAAAGGGCTATGCCAAAAGATGCTTTAGAAGCCCGTCCTCCTGGTATCCGGGAAAAGTGGGTGAAGCGGCGCTAAGGGAGCTTCTCAGCCGGATGGAGGATATTGACGGCTTTGTCGCATCCCTTCCGTGAAATTAGGAGGTTATCATGAAATACACAGCGCTTAAAGGAATTAACAGCGGGGTGTCCACAATCTGCCTGGGCACCATGACCTTTGGTAACCCTGTGGCGGAAAAGGAGGCGGCGGGCCTTATAAGCCACGCCTTTGACAGGGGCGTCAACTTCATTGATACCGCCAACATGTACGAGGGCTACAACAGAGTGGCGGGATCCTCGGGAGGAGTGGCGGAGGAAATTGTCGGGAAAGCGGTTAAAGGCATCCGAAGCCGGTTTGTTATAGCCACAAAGCTGGGGATGAAGGTGGGGGAGGCTCCCGAGGACGAGCTGACCAGCCCCGGGGCCATAGATAAACAGCTTCATAAAAGCCTTCGCAGGCTGTCCACCGATTATATCGATATTTACTACCTGCACAGACATGATCCCGTCACTCCTCCGGAAGAAATCTGCAGCGAGCTGGGCAGGCACCTTAAGTCAGGCAAAATACGGAGCTACGGCGTAAGCAATTATACGGCGGAGCAGCTTAGAGCCCTTCTTGAGGCCGCCGTGAAAACCGGAATACCCAAGCCTGTTCTGTGTCAGCCGCCACTCAGCCTGCTTAATATCGGGGCCTTGAGCGGGCTTATCCCTCTTTGCAGGGACGAAGGTATCGGCGTTGTGCCTTATCAGGTTTTGGAGGGCGGCCTGCTTACAGGAAAATACCTGCGGGGC
>JAEXPO010000365.1 GCA_023446675.1 Bacillota bacterium
GGATAAGGGATGGTTTGTGGAAACCGCCAGACGGGGTATGCTTGTTCATGCCAGAGCGTTTACCCATATTGCCTCCGAGCCTGAAATCACCAATCAAACCCCTGTGGTAAGCCAGATAAACCTGTTGAGCCATTATGCAAGGGTTAAACGCCTGAGTGTTGAGGTCACCTTTCACGGCATACCGGTGGAGGGGGCGGAGGTTCAATTCCAGCTTATTAATTTTGCCCAGCTTTTCCCGTTGGCCTCCCTAAAGACGGATACCTCGGGAAAGGCCTGCCTTGTAACCGGATATGGGGATTTGTATGTCCAGGTTATTTACGATAATTGCTATCTCTATAAAAAGGCGGACCACACCTGCACCCAATTGGCCTTCAGGCTGGAGAACGCCGTGGCTTGTGAATCCGGGGTTATGGAGCTGAACCTGGTACCTCCGCCTGCGTTGCCGGGAGAGGAGCCTTATGTGAGTCCGGAGCTGGATAGGCTCCACAGGGAACGGATTGAAGCCGCCGAGGCCTGCCGTAAAGCCTATGAGGCCACTTTTTTGAGGGACGAAAAAGCTAACCGGGCTTCCGAAGCCTTTTATGAGTTTAAAGACAGCATTTCCGCCCTTTTATCAAAAGCCAACGGCAACTGGGAGGAAATTCTGGACTTTATACAGCAGGAGAACGGTGCTTCCTTAAAAGACAAGGTGGATCTTCTTTCTTCCTTGAAGGAAAAGGATTTGTCGGATACCGGAGCCCGGCTTCTTGCCGGCCATGTGCTGGGGGCCCTGCCTTATAAGGCTGCTTGCCCGGAAGAGCTGTTTGTACCCTATGTGCTATGCCCGCGGGTGGATTTTGAGCAGCTCACGGAATATAGAGAAGGCATTGCTAATTATTTAACAGAGGTGCAAAAGGCCGATTTCCGTGAAAATCCAAGGAAGGCTTACCTTTTTGTACAAGCCCGCGTGGCTGATTGCGGCGAGAGGGACTATGCCACCATTACGGGGTCTCCCTTGGGGCTTTTGCATTATGGCTATGGCAGCGCGCTTTCAAGAAATATCCTGTTTGTCGCCCTGTGCCGAACCCTTGGGGTACCGTCCCGTTTAAGTCCCGTGGACAAAGCTCCTGAATTCTGGCAGGAAGGGTGGCACAGGCTAAAGGCCATGGAGCCCGAGCCGGATACCCATTGTGAGCTTGTTCTTATTAAGGATCAAGAGGAAGACACTTATGTGTACGAAAGGAATTTGACGGTGGCACGTCTGGAAAACGGCGTTTACCGCAATCTGGGCTTGCACGAAATTGCTTTTACAGGCAGGCGCGTTTGTTACAGCCTGGAAGAAGGACATTACAGGGTAATGACGGCCAACCGGCTGCCTGACGGTACGGTTCTGGCAGAGCTTACCCATGTCCGGCTGGAAAGGGGGCAAACGGCGGAAGTGCTGCTGCGGATGAGAAAAGCGCAAGCAATGGAAGGAAAAAGCCTTCCTCTGCCAATAATCAATGTTTTAGCGGATGATGTAAACACCACCATTCAAAAGCTTTTTCCCAAGGGCCATACCTGTGCTCTGGCTTTTGTTGAAACGGGGAATGAGCCTGTAGAGCACCTTCTAAATGAAATTTCAGAGCAGCATAAGGCGTTTGAAGCCTATGGCCAAAGGCTTGTGCTCGTTTGTATGAGCCGTGAGGATCTTGCCTACCCCTTGTTGAGAAGGGTTCAAGAGGCTTCGGGCATACGGGCTGTTGTGGCACAGGGAACAGCCCTTGAGGAGACGTTCAAGGCACTGGAGACCCCAAGCCGGACCCTGCCTCTGGTAGTGGAGCTTGATACCGAAGGCTTTTGCACCTTTCAAAGCTCCGGCTATAATGTGGGGACGGGCGATCGGTTGCTGAACCATTTCCGCGGTGGGGCGATAAGTCAGAATTGAATAAGCATAATTTTGAAGGAAAATCTAAGCCTATTGGAAAAACGATAAAAGTATAGGGCTTTGAGAGGTAGTGATTGTATGAGCAGCCGTATTCCCGCACCCCATATGCCTGTTTTTAATCCGGAGGTTTACTTTTGCCGCCGGGCCGCTCACCCGTTTACCCTGGACGGCAATCTGGAAAAGGCTTTTTGGGAAAGCGCAGCATGGACTAAGGATTTTGTGGATATCGAAGGAGATATCCGTCCCAGGCCCAGGTTTCAGTCCCGGGTAAAAATGCTTTGGGATGATAACGCCATTTATTTCGGCGCGGAGCTTTGGGGGGATGAAATCTGGGCCCATGTGACCCAAAGGGATGATGTTATTTTCAGGGACAATGATTTTGAAATCTTTATTGATCCGGATTCCGATACCCAATGCTATTGCGAATTTGAGATGAACGCCCGCAATGCGGTGTGGGATCTTTTGCTTACCAAGGCCTACCGGGACGGCGGAAAGCCGGTTAACAGCTTTGATATAAAGGGCTTGGAGAGCGCCGTTAAAATTAACGGAGATTTGAATAATCCCTATGGCTCCAATACCCGGTGGACCTGTGAGGTGGTTATGCCCTTTACCTCGCTTATGGAATGTGTGGGCCAGGGGAAGGACACTCCCAAACCGGGTGATTTCTGGCGTGTGAATTTTTCCCGGGTTCAATGGACTGTGGATATTATTGACGGCCAATATATTAAAAGAACGGATCCCCTGTCGGGCAGGCCCCTCCCGGAGGATAACTGGGTATGGTCGCCCATGGGCATTGTCAATATGCATTATCCTGAGCTATGGGGTTTTGTATTCTTCTGCCGGGAGGATGAGAGCTATGCTGTTCCCGAAGACGAAAGGCTGAAATGGGATATGCGCTGTCTGTATTATGCACAGCATGCCCATTACGACCAACACGGATGCTTTTCCTCACATCTTCCGTCCTTGAGAGAAGGCTTTTCCCCAAAGGTGCAAATAACGGACAGCAGCTTTGAAATTGCCTGCCCGTCTTCCGACGGGACGGGGGAGCTGGTTCTTTTTGCGGATGGGAAGATTATGACTTTTTCCGGAAAGGATAAACGATGAAGATATTGGGATATTTAGGAAATAACGGAACGATTACCGAGCAGGATGCCAGAAGCCTTACCCATATCCATGTGGCCTTCGGCCATTTAGGCATTGACGGCAGTATTAATGTAAGCCATTTGAACATACATGACAGAATGGCTCAAATACGAAAATGGAATCCGGATATAAAAATACTTGTTTCAATTGTTCCCAGGGAACCGGATGCCTTTACGGTTTGTGCGGCATCGGAGGAGCTTCGCAAAAAGGTAGGCCGGTCCTGCTGTGAAATGGTAAGGGATTATCATTTTGACGGAGTGGACTTTGACTGGGAATACCCTTGTGTACCCTCTAACGGAATGAACAGCCATCCGTCCGATAAGCAAAACTTTACGCTTTTTTGCGGGGAAGTGCGCAAAAGCTTTGACGCCATGGGGGGCTCGCCTCTTTTGTCCATTGCCGCCGGTGCGGATATCTATTACGTGGAAAGCGTGGAGCTTCCCGCGCTGGCAGGTATTTTGGACTATATCTGCCTTATGACCTATGACTTAAAGTGCGGGTTCCATGCATTGGCCGGACATCACACCCCTTTGTACTCCTCAACGGGAGATGTGTTTCGAAACAGCTGCGATCAGGCGCTGAGGCTTTTTAATGAAGCCGGTGTGCCAAAGGAAAAGCTTCTGATGGGAGCGGCGTTCTATTCCCGGAAATGGGAAAATATCGGGGACCGTAATCATGGCCTTTTACAGATATCCAAGCTTGGCGGCGGCTATGGGCCGGATTATGGGGATCTGGAAGCCGGTTATATTAATAAAAACGGCTTTGTGCGCTACTGGGATGAGGAGGCCAAGGCGCCGTGGCTTTTTAACGGCTCCACCTTCCTGTCCTATGACGATGAGGAATCCATCCGTTATAAATGCGAATACATAAAGGAGCATGGCTACGGCGGCATTTTTTACTGGGAGCACAAGTGTGAACCCAGTGGCGTGCTGCTTAAAACCATGTATGAGAGCTTAAGGTAAAGGCAGGCAGTGAGGCCGCCATAGCCTTTAGCCTGTAAGCGTGAGAGAAGGCAGCCCCTGCGGGCTGCCCTTATGCTTTTTTCCTTACAGCGAACCAAAGCTCCACATAGCCTTTGTCCCCGTTGCCGCCATAGAGCTCGAAATCAAGTCCTTCCACCTGCTCATATTCCGCCGTGGGCAGCCATTCGGAAAAAAATCGCTTGTACAGGGAGTCGATAACCATACCGAACTCCTGCCAGTCAAATTTATGTGAAGGAAAGATAGCCCATGTATACGAGGGAATATCAACAAGGGTATATCCCTCAACCCGGCTGCTTGCACTGCGAAAAGCGCAGAGCATGTAGGGAAAGCTGTCTGACGGTGTTTTCCGGTAGCTGCAAACACCATGAACCTTGCATAAATCACTGTTTATAAAGTCGGGCAACTGGCCTGCGTCTTTTGCAAGGCGTTCATAAGCGCCGTTGGCGTGGCACTGTTCCCAAAGATCGTGAGGTGTTTTAGGATCCTCTCCTGAACTGTCGGTTCTAAATACCCCTTCAATTCCGAATACCTGAAAAGCCTCTTTCGTTTCAATACGGTAATCCAATTCCTTCTCTCCTTTGATCGAAATCTGAAAGGAAATTTTAGGATAAGCCTTCAAGGTTACACCATCGGAGCGCGCTTCCGAGGGGGTAACCCCGTGGAGCCCCTGAAATGCCCGTGAAAAGGAAACCGGCGACTCATAACCGTATTTTACGGCAAGATCAATTACCTTAATCGTACTGTTCCGGAGCTCAATGGCGGCCTGGGTCAATCTTCTTCGCCGAATGTATTCGGACAGCGACGTGTCGGTTATAAATGAAAACATCCGCTGAAAATTATACGCAGAGCAGCAGGCCTTTTTAGCCAGAACCTCGTAATCAATATCGCCGGCCAGATTTTCTTCCACATAGGCGAGCGCTGAGTTCATGCGAGCAAGCCAATCCAAAAAAATCCCTCCCTTCAATGCAAAGTATAGAGCAATAAGGCTGTAGCTTCCCAACATTTTAAAGCCGGATTTTGTTTGCCGTTTATAATCTATAATCTATAATAGCATTTTAACAGAAAAGCGGTGGAATTATTTCTTTACAAACAAGATATATAGTTTTACAATATATCCATACGATATATCAATCGGAGGCAATTTGTGCTTGAGAGCATTATTTTAGGTATGGTTTTTGATGAACCACTTACCGGCTATGATATTAAGAAATTCATAGAAAACGGCATTGGGACCTTTTATAAAGCAAGCTATGGAAGCCTGTACCCGTCGCTGAAAAAACTTGCCGAAGCAGGCTGCCTGGTGCTGTCTGAAAAGCCCCAGGGCGGAAGGCAGAAAAAATACTATGAAATAACCGAAAAGGGCAGAGAAGTGTTCTTTCAATGGCTTTCTTCGCCCATGAACGTTTTGGACGGCACCAATACACATCTGGCCAAGGTCTATTTTTTTGATAAGCTGCCTGCCGATATTCGTGATCAGCAGCTTATGGAGCATGAAGTGAACAACAGAAACTATTTGCACAAGCTAAAGCAGCTGGAAAAGGAGTTCAGCTCCATGGAAAAAAAGAATTGCTATTACTACAAGCTGTCCACCCTGTATTACGGCATTCTCATTACTCAAAAAAGCATTGAGTGGTGCCGCCATGTCCGAAGCGGTAAGGAACTGACAGCTTTAATAGATGAGGAGGAGTGATTATGTCTTATGAAATTTTCCGTTTGGATTTGAACAGAGTGAATGGTTATCTTGTCAAAACGGAGCAGGGCTTTATTTTGTTTGACACAGGAGGGCATATGTTTATTGATGAGTCCTTCACCGACAGGCGCGAGAATCTTGTCAGGGAGCTTGAGGCTCAGGGGTGTACGGAGCAAAACCTCAAGCTCATTGTACTTACTCATGGACACTGTGATCATACCGGCAACGCTGCCTTTTTAAAAGAGCACTATAATGCTCCCGTTGCCATACATGGGGATGACCGTGAAGCGGTGGAAATGCCTACCCTGGAAAAATGGAGTAAGGATATCAGCTACAGCGCTATCATTCATAAGCTCATTTTTCGCCTGCTTCGTAAAAAAATTGAAAAGCTTACACAAAAAACACTGGAGGATTTTCAGCCGTTTACTCCGGATGTAGTGCTGGAAGAAGGGTTTAGCTTACAGCCCTTTGGTCTTGATGCACAAATTATCCATCTGCCCGGACATACGGAAGGATCTATTGGCGTTCTTACGAAGGATGGCGATTTCATATCAGGGGATATCCTCTCCAATAACGGTAAGCCGGGAATTGCTCCCAATGCCTCCGATTTTAAAAAGCTGCATGTAAGTTTAAAACGTCTCAGCGGTATGCCTATTAAAACTGTATATCCCGGGC
>JAEXPO010000388.1 GCA_023446675.1 Bacillota bacterium
GGATAAGGCTGAACAGGGAAGCTGCCAGGGTTATAATGACGGTGTTTTTATAGGCGGACATTAGAAGTCCGTTTTTAAAAACATACTTAAAACCTTCAAGGCTGAATTCAGGCGGAAAGATCATGAACGGATGCTGGATGTAGGCGGTATAGCTGCTGAAGGAAATGGCGATGACATTCACAAAGGGATACAGCATCACAATGGCAATAAGAGTTAAAAGAATGACATTTACGGCATCAAAAACCGTCCCGTCCCGTTTTATTTTCATGTTGAATACTCCTTCCTCAGTACAGGCTGCTTTCGTTTACTCTGCGGGAGAGCCAGTTTGTAATGCTTATCATGATAAAGCCCACCACCGACTGGAACATGCCTACCGCAGCCGAGTAGCTGTACCGGCCCTCAATTAAGCCCACCCGGTAGGTATAGGTTTCAAAGATATCGGAAACGGAGTATACCAGAGGGTTCTGGAGCAAAAACACCTGCTCGAACCCGTTTCTTAAAACACTGCCCATTCGGAGCACCAGAAGCACCACTATGGTTGAGGCGATACCGGGCAGGGTTATGTAGAGAATACGCTGTATACGGGTGGCCCCGTCTATAACCGCTGCCTCATAAATCTCAGGATCAATGCCTGTCATAGCCGCAAGGTAAATGATGGTTCCCCAGCCCACTTCCTTGAATATTTCCGTAATGACCAGAATGGTTCTGAAATACTCCGGCTTTGTCAAAAAGGGTACGGCCTTTCCCCCCAGCATTTCAATAAGATTATTGAGAAGCCCTCCGGAGGGCGCCAGGAACATGGAGACCATGCCTGCCAGCGCAACCCAGGAAATGAAGTGAGGCAAATAAACGATTGTTTGTACGCTCTTTTTGAAAATTCTGTTTTTAGCTTCGTTTAGCATCACCGCAAGGATAATGGGAGCCGGGAAGCCCCAGAAAATACGAAGCAGGCTTAAAAAAACCGAGTTTTTGAATATTTCAAGAAAATCCCTGGAATGAAAAAGGTATCTGAAATTCTCCCAGCCTATCCAATCACTTCCCAAAATCCCCTTAACCACATTAAAGTCCTGAAAGGCAATGACAATGCCGTACATGGGGATATAATTGAATATAAAAAGGTAGATAAAGCCTGGGAGCAAAAAGGCGTATAATCCTATATTTCTTCTGAAATAAGAAGAAAAGGACGACTTTTTGGCCGTAAAAGAATAAGGGTAGATACGTTGACTTTGCTTTAGTTCCACTCTACTCAACTCCTGCTATGATTTGTTTAATTCTGATACGATCATGGGCTTTGAATATTGGGTAATTGACAAATGGATTTGACGCACGATTCGGAATGCTATAATTATAGGCCTCCCAGCTTTTACAGTAAATCCGTGTTTTTTGCTATTTTGTATAAATTCTAAACTTGTTTTTAGGCAAATTATTATTTATTTCCTACAAGTCAAGGTTCAATTTTATGTCTTTTTGTCTATTTTTTCTAGGAACATACTTCCATGACCTATTTCAAAGGGTTTAAAAAATGGTGCATTAGTCAAAAAATAGACTCCTATGTAAAAAACCGCCTTACTAGAAGCGGTTTAGTGCCATCATTGCATGGAGCCTTGTTATTTTATAATTATAAGCGCCTTGGCCTTTTACGGTACTCCTTAAACAATGGGAATAATTATGCCAATCATGGTGCATTTTTTATACCTGCTGGTAACTGAAAGTCCATATTCTTCCCCAAAGAACAGCTTGAGTCTTTGATTGACATTACGCATGCCAATATGGGTATCTCCCTGAATATAGTTTTCGTGCATGGAAAGATTCAGTCTTTCCACAGCCTCCGGGGTTATACCTTCGCCGTCATCCATAATCTCAATACGGATGCAGTTCCCCTCAATTCTCCCTGTAACCGCAATAATACCCTTTCCAAGCTTGGGCTTAATCCCATGATAAATGGCATTTTCCATTAACGGCTGGAAGGTAAGCTTCACAATTTTACATTCTAAGAGGGCCTCCTCCATATCCCATACCACCTGGATTTTATCCCTGTAGCGCATGCTTTGTATATGGAGATAAAGCTTGGCGTGCTCAATCTCCGTTGCAATGGAAACCAGATTGTTTTCCGTTTCCAGGCTGATGCGCAGAAGCTGGGACAGTGCGGTTATCATATTGGACACATCGTTTTCACTTTTGGTCAGCTGCATGGCCTTCCAGTTAATGGTCTCCAGTGTATTGTAAAGAAAATGGGGATTAATCTGGGACTGAAGGGCCACCCCCTGGGCCTTTCTCAAAAGCTCCATACGCTCCGCTAAAATGTCCTCTGCCTGCTTTGTTCTGTCCAGGGATTTAAGAATACTTCCGGCAACATATTTGAACTCATTGAAATGCTTGTCGTCACCAATATTGATAAGGCCCTTCCATTCTCCGGGATTGTCAAGGAGGTTGACCATGTCCTTGATGGGCTGAAAAACCTTCAGTGAAATCAAAAAGGTTACGGTAAGGCCTATAACCAGGCACATAAGCACGGAAACCACCATGATTCTGTAAAAGGGGCCGCTTTCCCGCAGCGCCTGTCC
>JAEXPO010000245.1 GCA_023446675.1 Bacillota bacterium
CTGCGAGGGCTGTAGGGCTTATAAAATAAACGGGTACTATTATTTGTTGTTTATTGACTGGCCCTCCAATGGCAACAGGCGGCGCCGGGTGGTCTGCTACCGCTCCCAAACGCTTTTAGGTGAGTATGAACCCAAAATTCTGCTTGATGATGATATGGGTTACAAAAATCAGGGTGTCGCTCAGGGCGTGCTTATTGATACGCCTCAGGGGGACTGGTATGCTCTTTTATTTCAGGACCATGGCGCCGTGGGGAGAATACCATACCTGCTTCCTGTCGGATGGGTTGATAGCTGGCCTGTCATCGGCCGGGATGGAAGGGTGCCTCAAAGCTTTGAAACTCCTTTTGAGCAGTATAATACTCGGCCGCTGGTTACAAGCGACAGCTTCGACCATAGTGAAAACAGGCTGGATATAAGATGGCAATGGAATCATAACCCGGAAGACGGGGCATGGTCGTTCCTTGAACGCCCCGGGTACTTAAGACTTTGGAACAAGTCCCTTGCCGGTGATATTCTGTCGGCCCGCAATGTGCTTACGCAAAGAACGGTGGGACCGGGCTGCACGGTGTCGGTCCAACTTGATACAACCGGGATGAGAGCAGGGGATTATGCAGGGCTTGTTGCTTTTCAAAGCCATTATGGCGTTCTTGGCGTGAAAGCGGATGGAGAGGGGAAACGCCGCCTGGTTGTGTCAAAAAAGGATGAGACGGGCAGGCCAAAGGAGGAAGGCGCGGAGCTGCTTGTACAAAAGACGGTCTTCGTCCGAATTGTTTTTGATTTTGAGGATGGAAGGGATAGGGCATCCTTTTATTATTCTCTGGACAACAAGGATTGGCTTAGCATCGGAAAACCGCTGCATATGCTCTACACCCTGGATTTATTTACAGGTTACCGGATTGGCCTCTTTAGCTATGCAACAGAGCGGGTTGGAGGCTATGCGGATTTTAGGAATTTTTCGTATTGTTTTTAATTTTGCGGTGTAGTACACTTAAATTCAATAAGATTATCAAGGCGATGATGCCGCTGTAAAGCCCTTAGCTTTATAGCGGCGTTTTTTTTAGAGTCACCGGTAAAAGCTACCGGCATGAGCCTAAAAGGAGATGACGGAATTGAGCGGTATCGTTTGTGAAAAGCGTATTTATCAGGACGGAGAAGTTACCCACAGTCATCCCTATGCGCAAATGGTATTTCCGCTTGTTGGAGCCATGCGGTTTGTCATAAGCCCCAGTCATGAGGCATTGGTGGATGAAAACAGCATTTTCCTGCTGCCTTATGATTGTGCCCATTCCTTTGAGGTATGGGGAAAGAATCAGTTTCTCATATTGAATATTCCCAGCAACATGATTGAGGTTGCCCGCTGGAATCTGGCAACCGGTATTAAGTGCCCCTTTAACGAAAAATGGAAGGCTATCCGCTATCTTATTCTGGATGAAATGCAAAGCGGAGGAAAAGGGGGAACAGCCCTTTCCAAGCTCTACTATTATTTTATACCGGAAATGCTTGAGAAGGGAACGCCTCGCTCGGTTCAGTATATCAATGAACACTATAACGAAAATATTGCTGTCGAAACCCTCTCAAGCCTTGAAAACTACAGTATCACCTATTATGGTGAATGGTTTAAAAAAACCGTCGGCAAATCCCCCATGGAATACATACAGCAATGCCGGATTGAAAGGGCCAAGGAGCTTTTGGTCAACAGTAATTTGAGCATCATGCAAATCGCTGGCGAAGTAGGCTATAGCTATGAATCCTCTTTTACAAAAATATTTAAATTAAGGGAAAATATATCACCTAAGAACTTTCGTGAAACACATTCCTGATAGTAAAAAGGGCCTCAATAAGCTCTTGGAGAACAAAAAAGGAGCTGTTGAAATCAGCTCCTTTTTTTGGTATTAGTTCATAGGATGCTTTTGAGCACGGGATATAGGGTTTCCGCCATGCGCATAAAGCCCAGATCGTTGGGATGGCAGCCGTCTACCGTGCAGGCAATACGATTTTCCCGTCCGAAAAAGGTTTCTCCGTCAATAAAATAAACCTTATCATCACCGGAAGCCCGGGCGTTTTCATAGGTGGTGTAAATGATTTTCCTGCGCTGGGCATTGTTTTCGGGATTGGAATCGAAATCCGGCTTGGTTAATATAAGAATAGGAAGCTTGGGATGAGCCTTCCGCACAATCTTAAAAAAGCTTTCATGGGTTTGTGCCAAATGCTCGGCGGAGGGGGCATTATGATCATAATCATAAACAAAGGCGCTCATGTTCAGCCCAGCTATGTAGTGGGCCAGCTCAACCTCGCCCTTAGCCGCTCCGGAGAAGCCAAGATTAATATAGTCCGCGTCCAGCCAACGGGACAGGAGGGCGGTGTAAGCGTTGGCCGCTCTTGATGCACAGCCTCCTTCCGTAATGGAAGATCCGTAAAACACCAGGGGCTTTTCAATTAAATAAGGTGTTGGTTCTTCAATAATCGCATTATCCTCAATTTCAATGGTAACATCCTCAAGCTCTTCATTTCTTGGCAAATGGATGGTAATATCCTCCATAATGCCGGTCTTTTCAAAGCTCAGGCTTCCGGTTTTATCCGTATAATTTTTCGGGCAGGCGATACCTGCATAACGGATGCGGCTTCCGCAGCCTACATAAACATCCGCCCCGGCTGAACCGGAAAGGGGGATGGCCCAGTCAATGACATTGGTGGAAAGGCGGATGTGGACAGTTATTTTTGTGGCATTGGTTCTAAAACGGACCCGGGCACCAACAGGATGAACCGCACGATTAGCGACGCCCTGTGAAACCTTGCTCAGCATTTCCTCCGGCAAACGCCAGAAACGTTGGGGTAAAAGACTTTCAACAAGTCCGTGAATTTGTATGGGCTTTTGGGTGCAGGAAAAGGCTTTCATTGGGGTTATTCCTCCTCACAATGGCTTTATTTACCACTTGCCATACTCTATCACTTGCCATTCTGAGCGTCAATAAGCATTTTTTTGTAAATGCCTTTAACCTGATAGGCCCATATACCATAGGCAATGCCCAAAGCTAAGAGAAAGAAAAAAGGCACAACCCGGAAAACAGCAAAGGGAAGTTCCAGGAAAAAGCTTCCCCAGAAGGAGCTGCCCTCTTTTTCCCACAGGCCGGGTGTTAGAAAAGCCATATCGGTCAGCTTAAAATCAACGCTCGTAAGTATAAACAGTACATAAAGAAGCGCTGCGGCCACATTCACTACACACACCTCGAACTGGCGCTTGTAGCACTGTGCCTGTGAATCCATGGTGGAAAAAATTTCTTCGTTGGGATTACCCTCTTTGGGGATAAAGTATTGATTATAGCTGTAACGCGTACCGTGAACATGCTGCCAGCCCGCATCCTCAAAAAGAGCCTTGTAATCCTCAAAATCCGATTTGCTCCTAAAGCCTCTGTAATCTACTTTGTACCGCAGGTCCTGGGGAATACCCTTCATAAAGTGGTAGATGCCCAAAATGGAATAGGAGATTAAGAGATAACCTTGCTTTGCCATTTCATTTAAATAAGCTTCTTCTTTTCTCAAATCCACAAAAACTTTTAATTTGCGCATAACTTAGCCCTCCTTTTGTTCCGTAGAATGGTAAACCTCAAGAAGCTTTTCCAGTCGCCGGGCCTCCAAATTAATAACCTGTTCTCCAGTAAACGTGAGTTGGTAGACTTTTCTTCTGGGATCCTTTGAGGGGATGGCCTCAATAAGCTTTTGCTGTGTTAAGTTATCAATAGCACCGTACATCGTTCCGGCTGCAATACGAACTCTTCCGCCGCTTAAGGCTTCCACCTCCTGCATCACCGCATAGCCGTGGCC
>JAEXPO010000529.1 GCA_023446675.1 Bacillota bacterium
ACCCGGATACGTTATGATAAGAAGGAGGCACGGCAGCTTAAGCGGATACATCAAACAAAAGGCCGTTACAGGGGAAATGAGGAATGGGATGAAACGATTTCCGATTATCATTGAAATGCTCCTGACCATTGTCTTTTTAAGTATCGTACCCATAAGTTTGACCGTCTTTAATTTTAATTACATTATAAACTATTATTTCGAGGAGGAGTTTGCCAAAACGGCTCTGTCCAACCTAAGCTCCTCTGAAACGATTATGAACATGTATGGCAGCAATCTCTATCGTGAAGCCATCAATTATTCCATGCTGGACTTTTGGGATCAGCTGAGATTTCTTAAAAGCTACTACCAAATCATCGGATCTCCCGAAAGCATCAATATTGCCAACAGCGCCTACAACAGCCTTAAAAATGCGGCTTATTCCAATTTGCGAATGCATTCCATTTATCTTTACCAAAGAAATACGGATTATTTTATAAGCTCCCTCAACGGGGTGCAGCGGCTGGATAATGCCCTTGACAATGAATGGGCGCGCTTTTACAGCGATATTCTTACAGGCAGGGAGCAGTATTACTGGAAAGCCCGGAAAATTCCTGTCAATACGGAAACCGAAAGCGCCAAAGCCCTTACCACAGGAGAATTCAAATATACCGAGGTCATGTCCTTCTTTTACCTTTTAAAGCCATTAACAGGCAAAACAGAGGGGGCCATTGTCATCAACATCTATGCATCTGAAATACAGGATATACTTAACAGCTCAGGAACAGATGAAAATAACCAGGTGTTTGTTATGGACAGCAAGGGGGATGTGGTAACTCATTATGACGAGGCTCTGCTGCATAAAAATCTTTCACAGGATGAATCCCTGACGGAGGTTCTGGCCTCCCGGGATGCAGAGGGCTATGCCATACGAAAAAATGACAATGGAGAAAGAGAGCTTCTTACCTATAAAAAATCCGATTTCAACGATTGGATTTTTGTAAGCGTGAATTCAATGGACGCGCTCATGGCCCGGTTAAGCGCAATAAGGCTTCTTGGCATCCTTGCTCTTGTAGTAATTATGGTTTTGGGCTTTCTTTTGGTTATGTTTATCAATTACCGCATTTATTCCCCTGTAAATAAGCTGGCCCGTGCTATCCGCAAGTCTGAAAATGTATCGGATATACGCAATGAGGCTGTACTCGTTTCCAGCATTTTTGAAAAGATGTCCCTAAAGCAGACGGATATGCAGGCAGACATAGAAAACAGCAAAAGCAGCGTAAAGGCTATTTACCTTGAAAATCTCCTGAAAGGAGTTGAGGAGGAGCGGGGCAATCCTCCGGTGCGTTTTAGCTTTAACCAGTTTATTGTCATAGCTGCAATGGTTGACAAAAGAAATGAACTGGGTTTGAATATGAGTCCCGATATTAAGCAAGCCTATATCAAGCTGTTCAATGAATTCTTTGAGGGCTGTCCCCGTACCCTGGCAAATAAGGAGGAGGTGCCGGAGGAAGTTGACTGCCACTATCTTCACACGGATTGGGGCTCAGCGGTTCTCATCGTGAGCATTGGTTCCTATGATGCCATTAATACAAGCTGGTTTATTAAGGACTGGCTGCTTCAGCTTCAAAAAAAAATGGGAACATTGTCGGGCATTACCCTATCCTGTGGAATCGGGCGCTGCTATGAAGGACATTCCGGTATACGCCAATCCTATGGTGAGGCTCTTCAGGCACTCAAAAGAAAGCTTATCACCGGTACGGGAAGCATTCATTTCTGGCGTCGCTCCTATGAGGAGCCAGGGCATTTTTTCTACCCCTATCATCTTGAAAAGCACATTCTCAATTACCTTACCACCAATGACCTGGAATCGGTAAAAACGGCACTAGCTGCCATTAACGATGAAATACGGCGTCAGCATTACATAAAGTACGATAATGTGGTACATATCTTCAACCAGCTTGTAGGTTCGACCGTAAAATACCTTATCGATTCCAACATTACCATGAGCGACATCCTTCAGTACAATATCTACAATAAGCTCTCGGAGAAGGAAACCCTGGAGGATATTGAAAAGCTTCTTGCGGACTTTTATGCCCGAATTTGCAATGGCCCGCGTTCATCAGGAGTTGCCGCCAATTACGGCGACAAAATTCTGGCATACCTTCATGAGAATTATAAAAGGGAGATTGATTTTGAGAATTTGGCAGGTAAGCTTGGAATAAGCTATTCCTATTTGAGAAAAATTGTAAGGGAGAGAACCGGCAAGTCTGCACAGGACTATGTGAATAACCTCAAAATCGAGGAGGCCAGAAACCTTCTTAGAAATACGCAAATGAGTATTCGCAGCATATCCGCAGAAATTGGCTTTTCAAATGTTCAAAGCCTTAACCGTTTCTTTAAAAAATATGACGGCATCACGCCCAGTGAATTCAGAAGCCTGTATCAGACAGGGGAAGCAAAAAGAATATCGAAAGGCGGTGAAAAGGGGAATTGCGAATGCTGATTTAATATGGCATTTTTGATACATACAGATACCGGATTGGAAGGGAAAAAGGACTGCCAATATCCGGTTTTTTTATTTCACAGAGCTAAAGCCTTTGTTTTCTGGGCTTTTGAGCTGTATCAAAAATGAAGCTGAGTGTCATAATTGACGATTTACACCTCTGCGGCCTTGAGTTTATAGTGCAGGTAGAGCAGCATGCTACAGAGAAGCACCATTTGGTATTGAGCCAGGAGGTTTTCAATGAAAATCAAAAACACCGGAAGTAACGGAACCAGGTCGAAAGGCCGGTTCAAATGCCTGAAAAGAGATTGGCAGCTCTATTTTCTGATTTCTCTGCCGCTTATAGCCGTTCTCCTTTTTAAATACATTCCAATGGCAGGCTTATCGATTGCATTTCTGGACTATGATGTTATAAAGGGCTTCGGCCGCAGTGAATTTATCGGTTTTGATGTTTTTAAAGAAATTTTTCGTATGAGCGATTTCAAACGCAGTCTGCGGAACACTCTGGGTTTAAATATTTTGGATCTTGCAGTGGGCTTTCCCATACCAATCGTTCTGGCCCTTTTTTTAAACGAAATCAAATGGTCACCCTTCAAAAGAGTTTCGCAGACCTTGCTGTATCTGCCTCATTTTCTGTCCTGGGTAATAATTGCCGGTATCATGTCACAGCTTCTGTCCACTAATTATGGACTGGCTAACACCGTTTTGGAAAGTATGGGAGTGGACAGAGTACCCTTTCTTACTGAAAAATACCATTGGGTTGCCTCCTATGTGCTTATCGGGGTATGGCAAAATGCGGGCTGGGGCACCATCATCTTTTTATCTGCCATCGCAGGGATAAACGGTGAGCTTTACGAGGCAGCCATGGTTGACGGCGCAAAGCGCCGGCACAAGATTATGTACATAACCCTTCCTGCTATTAAGGGAACGATAGTGATTATGCTGATTATGAATCTGGGCCGATTAATGGGCGGTTCCTTTGAAAGAGCCTATTTGATAGGGAATACCATTGTTAAGGAATTTTCTCAAATACTTCCGGTGTTTGTTTATGAGGTTGGACTTCGCTCCTACCGTTACAATGTGGCTACCGCCGTAGGGTTATTTCAGTCTCTCATTGGATTTTTGCTCATATTGGCTGCCGACGCTCTGGCTAAAAAGCTTGGAGAGGAAGGACTTATCTAAGGAGGTGAACAAAATGAAAACCACTGCCGGAACTAAAATCATTGACGGCCTCATCTATTTGTTTATTGCTATTGCTTCCCTGACCTGCCTCGTTCCCTTTCTTCATGTCTTTGCCCTGTCCCTGAGCTCCAATGCGGCTGTTATGTCGCAAAAGGTCCATGTCCTTCCTGTTGAATTCTCCCTGGAGGCCTACAGGCAGGTTATTGGGGATCCAAGCATGATTCGCTCACTTTTAAATACCATTTTTGTGACGGTGCTTTTTACGGTGATAGGCCTTATCCTTACCCTGTGCGCCGCTTACCCTCTGACCAAGAAGCATTTGAAGGGCCGTACCGTATTCAGCTTTCTGTTCCTTTTTGTCATGTATTTTAACGCAGGAATCATTCCCGATTATCTGTTAATGAACCAGCTTAATCTATTGAATTCGTTATGGAGCCTTATTTGGCCTCTGGCCTTCAGCACCTACAATATGATTATTATGAAAGCCTTTATTCAAAGCACCATTCCGGACAGCCTTGAAGAGTCCGCCTTTATTGAAGGCTGTTCCCATATCGGAGTGCTGATACGCATTATTATTCCCCTTTGCAAGCCGG
Source organism: Bacillota bacterium (assembly GCA_023446675.1). Lineage (GTDB taxonomy): Bacteria > Bacillota > Clostridia > DSM-8532 > DSM-8532 > DTU059. Next base: position 4,258 of record JAEXPO010000529.1, read on the forward strand.
TATTGGCAACCCTGTGCCTCTTTTATGCGGTAGGCCGCTGGAATGCCTATCAGGATTCGCTGTACTACATTACAAAGCAAAATCTCTATGTTCTCCAGCATAAGCTCAGCCTGCTTATCAATACGGCCTCCGATTCCAGCTCCATAGCCCAGGAGGTGCAATCCACAACTATTCTGACACCCGAGGTACTGAAGGCTGCTTGCATTATGTTTGCCACCATTCCTATCATAATCGTTTACCCTTTTCTTCAAAGGTATTTTGTTAAAGGCATGATGCTTGGCGCAGTAAAAGGGTAAGCGTCTGAAGCTATGTTCCAGAGTACAGGAAATAACACAAACCCTAAGGCTTGTGTATTTGAATAATAATAAGGAGGAAAACTATGAAAACAGGCTATTTGGCCCGATTGACCGCGGCAGCACTTTTATCGGTATTCCTATTTTCCGCCTGCGGCAGTTCCCAAACCGATAATCCCAGCACCCCTTCTCCGGCGGCAAGCACCCCCTCGGCTACACCTCAGCCGCCTGAAACCGCCATCGATCCGCTCACCCATGTATTTGACAGTAAGGTCAAGCTCCAGATTCCGGTTTATGACCGGAGTGTTCAGGGCTTGCCCGATGTAAGCGACAATTACTGGACTCAGTGGGTTCAAAAGGAGTTCGGGGATAAGCACAATATTCAAGTGGAGTACATAGCTATTCCAAGAGCTTCCACCACGGATAAGTTCAATATGCTGCTGGCGGCCAATGACGAGCCCACCATCATCTTTGATTACGACATTCCTGTCATCATGCAGTTTTACAAGAGGGGTGTCTTCAAAGAGCTTACATCGGATGTATTGGAAACCTGGGCGCCGGATTACATGGAGTATACCAGGGACGTAAGCCAATTCGGTGTTTTTGACGGCAAGCAAATGGTGCTTATGGGCAACCGTCCTGCTTATGACACCTGGACGACGCTTATACGCCAGGATTGGTTGGATAAGGTGAATCTGCCCATGCCCAATTCCTATGAGGAATACATCAAGGTACTGGAGGCCTTCAGGGATGCCAAGCTCGGCAAGGCCTATACTATTCCGGCCACCCTTACGCCGCCTACCACAGGCTATGTGCCGGGGAACTTCCCCTACAGGCCGTTCCCTCTGGATGAAAAGGTAAACGCCATGTATGGCGGACTGAATATTGCTTCCCTTACCTGGGAGCCCACCTATAAAATGCTTAAAAACCTTAATTCACAGTATAATGCCGGGCTTATCAGTCCAGAATTTGCCCTCGATGTGGACGGATCCCAGGCAAGAGCGGATTTCCTTAACGGAAATGCCGGAGTATACGGCACTTATTTAAATGCGGATGTCCTGAAAACCCTTCTTGCCAACGACCCGGAAGCCAAGCTTTCCGTGCTGGGATCCTATGCGGGCGTGCCGTCGGACGGGTATCCTGCCAGCCGTCTCTATCAGCCCTATGG
>JAEXPO010000256.1 GCA_023446675.1 Bacillota bacterium
ATTCAGGACAAAAGCCTCTAAAGCTTCTCGTTTCTCGGCGCAATGGTGACCTGAGCTGTAAAAAGAATGGCGTTGTCCTTCTCCTTTTGACCCTCAATATAAATTACCCCTTCTCCAGCTGCGGATATATCCCTGTAAAGCACCACACCCTCTCCGGGAAGGGCCTCACTGACATAGCTCAGCTCAATGCTCCTTACGCCGTAGAGCTTATGCTTGTCCCATTCAAAGCAATCCATAATAAAGTCAATGTACCGGGTGTTGTTGAGGTGCCCGTTAAAATCAATATCGCTGTAGCTGATTACCTTTTTATAGGCCAGCTCCGGTGTTCCAAAGGGCTTAAGCCTTCCCAGGCGGCATTGAAGGGCACGCTCCTTAAATATGGCCGGATACTTAATAGCTATAACATCGGTTCTCCTTATCTCCCGGGTGGCAACATCCATAAGCACCCAGGTGGAAACCGCTCTTATAAGAACCCTGCCTTCACTGTCCCGTACAATGTAATCCCTCTCAAATTCCAGCTTCTTGGGCTCCTGGGGCCAGGTTTCCACCGTAATAGGCTCATTCCATTCCGGAAAGCGTTCAATATCCGCCCTTATCCGAATAAGAACCCATGTTACCCCAAACCTTTCCTGCAGGGTTGTAATCCCCGCATCCAGATCCTCAACGGCCATACTGGCTATATCCTGAAAATAACCAAACAGAGCGCTTAATTTAATGGTTTTGGAAAAATCCGAATCCCGAAGCTCCACCGTATAGGCTTTTTTATATACCGACAGCTTGTCCAATACTTCATCTCCTCCGACCCGGCATAAGCTTACACCAGGTGTAAATTACCCTTAATAGTTAATTTATTATACCATTTACGGAGCCTGATTGCTCGTGCCAAAAGCGACTTAAAAAGCGGGCTGCCAGATTTACACTGTCAGCCCGCTTTTCCATAAATTACATAATATTTATTTTTGTAATAGTTATCCGTTTCCTTCAGCATCGGCAGTGAGCTTAAGCTTGTCCAGTACATAAAAAATCAGGCTTAATACCATGCCGACAACAGCAGCCAGGGCCATACCCTTTAGGTCTACCTTGCCAATGCGTACAGACATCTTGCTTAATCCCACTACGAAAATCAAGGCTGTCAGGATAAGGTTTCTGGACTTATTGTAATCCACCTTGGATTCCACAATCATACGTATGCCGGAAGCCGCGATAACACCGAAGAGCAGCAGGCTTACACCGCCCATGACCGGACCGGGGATGGTATTGATGAGTCCTGTCAGCTTGCCCACAAAAGCCATAATGATGGAGATAATGGCAGCACCTCCGATAACCCATACGCTGTAAACCTTGGTTATAGCCATAACACCCATGTTTTCCCCATAGGTGGTTGTGGGGCAGGAGCCGGCAAAGCCCGACAGGGCAGTTGAAAGTCCGTCACCCAGCATGGAGCGTGTCAGTCCGGGATCCTTAACCAAATCACGGTTAATGATTTTTCCAGTTACAATAAGATGGCCGATATGCTCAGAAATAACCACCAGCGTTGCGGGCATGATAATGAGAATGGCGTCCAGCTCAAAGGATGGCGCCGTAAAGGAGGGGAGTCTGAACCAGGCGCTTGAAGCAATGGAATCAAAGGAAATAATACCGGGATAAAAACGGTTTAAAACCACCGAAAACAGATAGCCTGCCACAACGGCAACCAAAACAGGTATGGCAGCCCAGAATTTACGGAACATTAAGGTTCCGAAGACCACCACTGCCAGAGTGAACAGAGCTACGGCCACATTGGGCCAATGTATTTGACCTTCAGAATTAGGAAGAAGCCCTGCATTGCTTGCAGCTGTTTCTGCAAGTTCAAGTCCGATTAGCGCCACAATTGGTCCCATGGCTGCCGGCGGCAGTACAACATCGATCCATTTGGTTCCCACCGCGCCGATAATAAGGGCAACCACACAAAAAACAGCGCCGGAGATAATAAATCCACCGAGCGCTTTACTGAAATTTTCCTGATAGGATGAAGAACTGGCAATAATGGCGAAGGTCGGCGCCAAAAAAGCGAAGCTGGATCCGAGAAAAGCAGGTGATTTACCTTTGCAGAGGAAAAGATACAACAAAGTGCCGATGCCGTTCATAAGAAGAACGAGAGCGGGGTCCACCACCGTAATGGCATTAACCTGGGCCAGCTGACCCGCCGTAAGCTGCTGGAAGGTCGTATTCAGTACATTTTCCACGTAATCCGCACGTGCAGCCTGATTAAACAGGAATGGCACAAGCACGGAAGCGCCGAACATGGCAAACAAGTGTTGAATGCTTAAGGGTAGTCCCAGATGAAACGGTACCTTTTCATCAACCTGATAGACTTTGCGCTGCATAAAATTCATCCTCCTGAAAGTTGTTACCGATAAGTAACCAAAACTTACAGTAGTATAGCAAAACAAATGGCGCAAGTCTATAGTTTTTTACACACTATATTGCATTTTTCAGAAAGAATTCCTGCATGGAAAATTTTTCAGTCTTTCGTCTCTAAAAATCCCATTACCTGCTTAAGATCCATGGTATAAATATGCCGATGATTTTCATGATTGGAGTCAAAGGAAATAGCCGTAGCCCGGCCTGAAATCGTACATGCGGCTGAAATTGATGCTGAGCGCCCGACAGCCGTCGGGAGAAGGACTGGCGACACCCTTTCCAGCTCCCTTGCTTCAAGGGTTTCAATATTCTTAATCCGGCATTTAAAGGTTTCGCCCTCCCTGATATTATAAAAAACCTCCCGGGAAGAGCCAGCGGGATTCCATTGAAGAAAGGCCCCTTGCTGAAAGCACCAGGCCGTTGTGGTATCCAAAAGGGTAAAGGCTCCCGTATCCCTGTCTACAAACCCCAGCCGGGCTACGTCCTCCGGTTCCGGCATTCTGTCCATGAATTCAACCTTATGACAAAGATGATACTTATCCTGATAATCCCAGGCTTGAACATCATAATAACCGAAGAAGTTATGCTCCTCACCTCCTGTTAATTTTTGTATTTCAGCGGCCTGGTTTTTAACTGCTTCCATCCCTTTTCCTCCTGTCCGGTTTTGCACTTCATGCTGCCGACAGGTATAATTATAAATAAGTCAAAGACGGATACCATGTATGTACTGGAAAAGCTATGCAGCAGGGAATTTGGCTGCGGCTGCATTGAGCTCTGCAACCGCCTGCGCATTGGCAAAGCCTGCTCCTTTCTTCTTCATTCCGATGCCGGCATGGAAAAAATTGCGGAGCAGCTGGGGTTTTATGATTCAGCCCATTTCTCCCGGTATTTTAAAAGCAAAACAGGAAAAAGCCCCTCCTGTTACCGAGGAAGGGAACGCAAATAGGTTTCCTTCTTATTAATGAGATAAGCGAGAGCTTTATTTTCCTCACCCAGTATATCTGACACAAATTCCTGAGATAATTTAAGATCGTTTAGTGTGAGCTCGGGATAATCCTTCATGCCGTATTTCCCGTTTTTCAGATAGGCGTAGTGAAGATCCCCGTTGTCCTTTCTTACCCAGGAGGCCATGGTATCCTCCACAGCTTTTAAAAGGCGGTTGGCGGTGGATAAATAGGTTTCATCCCCGGTAACCTGGTACAGCTCGTAAAGGTAGTTCATGCCGCACAGCTGGTGGTTGAGTGAAACATGATTCACTCTGCCTGCCGTGCTTTCCGAGCCATAGTCATAAACCAGAAGGCCGCCGTTTTTCGTTTTCGCGCTGTTGCTCAGGGCATGCTTAACATAATAGTCTCCGAAGCTCACGGCCCCGTCTAAAAAAGCCTGCTCCCCATACTTTTTATAGCCCTTTAAAAGAAAAAGGGCGCCTTCCGTGTCAAACCGGGTATCAAAGAAGCCCGCACCAATACCGTAATCCTTATAAATCCATTGGGAAAGGGGCTGGGTTCCCCAGTACCCGTCCTCATTCTGTGTTCTTTTGGCAACCTGAAGCGCCATGTAGCCAAAATCCTCAAAGAATCTTCCGCCGTTTACACGGAGGTATTTTTCACCGATATGCTGAGCGTTGTTTCGGTAAAACCCGCTTTTTACATAGGGAGAATAGGTAGTGGGAAGGACATAGTAAATCCCGTCCTGCCGCCATTTTCTCACCCGGTTCAGGTCTGAAATGCGAAGATCCGTGACAACGGCTTTGTTGGACCAATCCACAAGCTTCTCCTTTGACATAAGGCCCCAGAACTCAGAGGTGGTTCCCTTTTCTCCAGCCAGCCTGATTTTTACTCCGTCTTCGGTAAGCTCCAGCGCCGAGGCTTTGTCCCAGAGCTCCTGGACTACCCCGTTTTTGTATTTTTTATAGCAGGAGGAATAGGAAAAGAAGGCGTTAAGCTTATCCGAATCCAGAAATACTCCGCCTTTCGGAAGCTTGCTTTGTGAATTAATATTCAGACGTGCTTCCATAA
>JAEXPO010000590.1 GCA_023446675.1 Bacillota bacterium
GCCGGGGCCCTTGGGAGCGATCATGAATACATTGACATCGGAAGGGGGTACAATCTGTCCGAAATGAATGTTGAAGCCGTGGGCGAATACCAGGGACTTGCCCGCCTTCAGATTGGGCTCAATGCTCTCCTTGTAGAGCTTGGGCTGCTTCTCATCATTGATGAGGATCATAATGATGTCGGCCTGCTTTGCGGCATCGGATGCGGTAGCCACCTTAAGGCCCGCTTCCTCGGCCTTTGCCCAGGACTTGCTTCCCTCGTAGAGACCCACAACCACCTTTACTCCGGATTCATGGAGATTGAGCGCGTGGGCATGGCCCTGGCTTCCATAGCCAATGACGGCCACGGTTTTTCCGTCAAGAAGTGAGAGATTACAGTCCTTTTCATAGTACATTTTAGCCATTTGCTAGTCCTCCTCAAACTTTTTATGATCTTTAATTTCCTTACTGCCTCTTTCAAGTGCCGTAAGACCTGTACGAACAATTTCACCTATACCATAGGGCTCCATAAGCTGGATAAAGGCCTCAATTTTACCCTCATCCCCCGTCATTTCAACGGTGAGGGTTTCGTTGGCCACATCCACAATTCTGGCCCGGAAAATGTCTACGATTTCAATGATGGAAGCCCGGTTGCTCCCTGTGGTTTTTACCTTTATAAGGGCCAGCTCCCGTAACACGGAGCAATCCCCCTTAAGCTCAATAATTTTTATAACATCAATCAGCTTGTTGAGCTGCTTTTTGATTTGTTCAAGAATGTAATCGTCTCCCCGGACCACAATAGTCATGCGGGAAATGGCAGGATTCTCCGTTTCGCCTACGGAAAGACTGTCGATATTATAGCCTCTGCGGCTGAAAAGTCCGGCCACCCTGCTGAGTACACCCGATTGATTTTCTACCAGAACCGATAAAACATGACGTGCCATTGCCTCATTCTCCTTTCCTTTGTGACATCCCTAACCATTACAGCGTGCTTTCCTCCGGATCCACCCTGCATTCCACAATAAACGGTCCCTTGCTCTTTAAAGCGTTGTCCAGAGCCGGTTCCAATTCCTCCTCCGAGGTTACGCGAACGCCAGGAATACCGTAGGCGTCACAGAGCTTAATGAAATCCGGGTTTTTATCCAGAAGTACGCCGGAGGTGCTGCCGTAAATGCGATCCTGCATTTCTCTAACCATACCCAGGCGGTTATTGTTAAAAAGCAGAATGATTACTCCAACTTCGTTGGCGACAAGGGTTCCCAGCTCCTGAAGGCTCATTTGAAAGCCGCCGTCTCCAACAACCGCCACCACCTGGCGGCCAGGAGCCGCAATTTTAGCTCCTATAGAAGCCGGCAAGCCGTAGCCCATGGTTCCCAGGCCTCCCGAGGTTAAAAAGCGCCTACCTTTTTTATCCTCGAAATTCCGGGCTGCCCAAAACTGGTTTTGGCCTACATCTGTTACCAGAACCGCATTATTGTCCAGCTTTTGAGATAAAACGCGGACGGCGTTTTTAGGATCAATGGTGCCGGGAGCCCTTTCACGGAATTTGTGCTTCTTGGCTGAAATGGCCTTAAGCTCTTCAATTTCCGCCTTCCATTCATGGATATCGGGGGACATGGCCACCTTGTCAAGAAACTGCTTTATAATAAGCTTTACATCCCCAACCACCGGAATGTGGGTACCCACGTTCTTTCCGATTTCGGCCGGATCCACATCCACATGGATAATTTTCATATTGCTGGGAACAATTTCGGTTCCTCCTGCTGAACGGTCTGCAATACGTGCTCCCAGGAAAATGAGCGCGTCGGCTCTGGCTACGGCCTGATTGGCGTGACTGTCGCCGTGGGTCCCGATCATGCCCACATAAGCCGGATGAGCGGTAGGAAAAGCTCCTTTTCCCATAAGGGTATGCACCAGAGGAATTCCCGTTTTCTCAACGAAGGCCGCCAGCTCCTCCCAGGCACCGGAAAGAGCAATGCCTCCTCCGGCCACAATAAGTGGGCGGCTGCTTTCCGAAAGGCTTTTAACCGCACGCTTTACCTGACCGGCATGGCCTTTGGTGGTGGGCTTGTAGCCGCGAATGGATACGGTGGGTGCTTTGGGGCTTTCCACCTTGGTTTCCTGAATGTCAAAGGGAATATCGATAAGCACCGGCCCCGGCCTTCCGGTAGAAGCGATAAAAAACGCCTCACTGATAATGCGGGGTATATCCGAAGCCTGCTTCACCAGATAGCTGTGCTTGGTAAACGATTCGGTTGCCCCGGTAATATCCGCTTCCTGAAAGACATCCCGTCCGATCATGTTGGATCGCACCTGGCCTGTAATAATAACCATGGGAATGGAATCCATATAGGCAGTAGCAATGCCGGTAATGAGGTTGGTAGCCCCCGGACCAGAGGTAGCAATGCATACGCCTACCTTGCCGGAAATACGGGCATAGCCGTTGGCGCTGTGGGCCGCCGCCTGCTCCTGCCTTACCAGCACATGGTGAAGGCCCAGCTTGCGGATGGATTCATAGACGCTGATAATAAACCCTCCGGGATATCCGAACACGGTGTCCGTTTTCTGTTCTATGAGACATTTGACAATGGCATCTGCCGCTTTCATCTTCCTTCACCGCCCTAACTTTCTACTCTGTATTTTCAATAGTGTTACCTTATCCAACCGCTTGCGCCGTTAACCCGTTTTTGGGTAACAAAAAATCCTCGCTCCGCTGTTATATTACAACAACAGGGACGAGGATATACTCCACGTGTTACCACCCTAATTCGCTTTTTTATCTAACAAAAAAAGCCTCAAGAGGTTCATACAAACCTTCGTCTTTAACGGGACTTCCCGTCTTCTCTTACTGGTGTTCGGAGAAGCTGCTCGGGAGAGAGTTGTATTTAGCATTTTCATCGGCTTACACCAACCGCCGACTCTCTAAAGTAAAAGGCTTAAATACTTTGCTCCGTCATCGCATTTAACAAGGGGTTATTCATATTATTATTGCAATTATAGCAGGCAACTATACACCTGTCAATTAAAAATTGAAGTATTTTTGATAGTTTGAATATAAAAGGGATGCCCTGTTCAGCGGCATCCCTCCGGCCTTATCTTTTTGCTGTGCTTCTGTAAGACTTTAGAAGCCTGCCTTTTTATACATTTCGTTGAGCTCCTTCATCAAATCGTTGCCGCCCTGGGATTTCCAGGTTTCAACCGCTGCCCCGTGTCCCGC
>JAEXPO010000602.1 GCA_023446675.1 Bacillota bacterium
TTCCCAAGGTCTTAAATAGCGAAAATCCATATGAATTTCCTCCTGATTTTTTGTACAAGTAGCATTCCATTTGACTTTATGATAAGCTTAATTAACGGTTTTCCAAAATAGAAAGATTGGTCAAAAAGTTGTCCATTTTGGTAAAACCCTTGCCCCGGAGGTTCAACTTAGCTATGAACGGCTTCGACTCCAACTTCTTAAATGACATAAAGAAAAATGATTTGGTCTACCGTGCTATTGGAGAGGACTTTGCCAATGGCATCCTTTCCTGCGGGTTTATGCTGAAAAAAGACGCCTCCCGTTCCCAATACCAGCTGACAATCCCCTATTACAGCTGTTTTGTCCTATTGAGGGGCAAAGGAACCTATCTGGATCAGTATGGCAGGGCCACACCCATCCGCCCGGGAGATATGGTTCAGCGTTTGCCCGGAGTTCTCCATTCCACAGAGGTTTTTCCGGACGGTCACTGGCTTGAATTTTATATCAGCTTTGGCTATAAAACCTTTTCGGCCATGGCAGATTTGGGAATGCTCCGCAGCTCTGAGCCTGTGTTTAAAGCCTCCACCGATAAAATGGACCTTGGAGCCTTCCGGCTTCTGCTGCAAAGCATGCAAAACTGTACCGACAGGGAGCTTCCCGGTGTACTTTTAAAGGCTCAGGAGCTGGCCTACGGACTCCAACAGGTCAGGGATGGCACCAATAAAGGTAAAGACGCCCTTATTTCCAGAGCCATGGCCATGCTTGGCCAGGATCCTGAAATAAGCCTGAGCGGCGAGGAGGTTGCTGCCAGGCTTAATATGGGCTATGAAAGCTTCCGCAAGCTTTTTAAAAAAGCCTCCGGCCTCTCACCTTCCGCCTATCGCACCCGCCGCCGTATGGATCATGCCCGACTTCTTCTTTTAAGCGAACTGACCATAAGCGAAATTGCCCTTCGTACGGGATACGGCGATCTCTACACGTTTTCAAAGCAGTTTAAAAAATCTGTGGGAATGTCTCCAAGAGCCTATCGCAGACTGCAGCTCAATAAAGATCAAATTGATAATATAAAACAGGGAGGTTCCGATGATGAAAAAGAAGATCGCAATAATAGGTGAATTCAACAGTGAATTTTTAAGCCACACCCGTCTCAACGATGCCCTTGAACATGTGAAAACCCGGTATGGGTACGACTTTGGCTATGACTGGCTGGATACGACCCTGGTGGAAAAGTCCTCCGAGACTCTGCTTACAGGCTACTGCGGAATCTGGAGCGCACCGGGAAGTCCTTTTCTGAGCCTTGAGGGATCGCTGGCTGCCATTGCCTATGCCCGTAAAAACCGGGTTCCTCACCTTGGAACCTGCGCAGGCTTTCAGCATACCATTATTGAGTTTGCAAGAAATGTACTGGGAGAAAAGGAGGCCCAGCATGAGGAATACGATCCTGAATCCGATTGCCTTTTTATCAGCCGCCTATCCTGTTCCCTTGCAGGAAAGGAAATGCAAATTTACCTGAAGGATGGCTCTCTGGCCGGCACCTGCTTTGGCAAAAAGCAAGTGATTGAAAATTACTACTGCAACTTTGGTATTAATCCCGAGTTCAAGACCCGCCTTGTCCATCCAAAGCTTCAAATTTCCGGTGTTGATCAGGATGGTGAAATCCGCATTATTGAAATTCCGGAAAATCCTTTTTTCATTGCCACCCTCTTTGTACCCCAAACCCGATCCACTCCTGAAAGCCCCCACCCTTTAATTAAATCCTTTGTTGAAGCCTGTCTTGCAAATTAAATACGGGGTCCGGGCCTGGCTTCAATCATAATTGCCTTTGCCGCCACATAAAAGATAGTGAGTAAAAATTTGCAAGGGCGGCAGCAATGTGATTTACATTAGTGTTAAGCGTAAAACGGCAGGAATAATAGGAACGGTACTGGTATTGGGCCTTCTGGCACTAAATGGCTATACGGCCGCTTCAGCCCGAAACACATCCAATAAGTATGAAGCACTTTTAAGCTATTCCGAAATGTTTGACAGCACCAATCTTGTGGGCTATTTCACAGCCTCCGATACCCAAAGCGCAAATACCGGAAATATTGAGGTGTTTGATATTGCCAAAGGCGAGGTTATAAGCCGGGAACCTATGACATTGGATATACAGAATGAGGTCATCAATGCCGTAAAAAGCATTGAGAGCCTTTATACCAAGGTTTCCCCCATCCCGTCCATAGGCTATGTGGTTCGTATCCCCTTTGACAAGGAGGTCGCTATCGAAAACAAGTACTTAAACGGAGCGGGTATTAAGGATGTAAGCCAGGTTTTCTTTATTATCCAGGATAAAGAGCCTCCCATACTTCTCGTTCTTGATATAAAAGCCCGTCCCTTCTTCTTTGTTTTCAAAGCCAGCCTTGAGCCGCTTATTGAGTACCTGCAGCTCAAGCCGGTGGGATGAACGCACCGCGTAGAAAAAGGGGCTGTGGTACACTTCCGCGGCCCCTTTTTTATAAACCTGTGCAGCCTGTACGGAACTTTGATTAGTCTGTAAAGCGGTAGTCCATTTAATGTTGGGATTTGACTATCTATTCAAACACTTAATTGACTCGATCGTTGCGTCGTACTCTATAATGGCTATAATAATTCATTATGGAGGCAAAAATATGAGTGAACTAATTAAAATACGGGAGATGTCATTAAAATACGATATATCTGCACGCGCATTGAAATATTACGAAGACATGGGACTGATAGCCAGCACCCGAAGCGATGATTACGCCTACAGAATGTATGACAAGGCTGCAGTAAAAAGGCTGGAGCAGATATTGATTTTGCGTAAACTGAACATAAGCATAAAAGATATCCAGCGCATATTTGACGCACCGGATTCTAAGGTTGTATTGGAGGTTCTCGGGAAAAAAGTCAACGGCATTGACGAAGAGGTATCACTTCTGTATGAGTTGAAGTCCATCGTTCTGGAATTTATCAAGCAAATCAAAAAAGCGGATTTTGCGAAGGATGCGGATGTGAAATTGCTTTACGAAAAAGCGCAAGAGATTGAAGGGCAGCTTGTCAATGTTGATTACAACGGTAACCCGGCTACTGTGAATCGTTTGCTGGAAATAACCGAAAGGCTTGATAAGAAAATCCCGGATGTAATGGTTGTGAGGCTGCCGAAATTCTTAGCGCTGGCGTCCCAGTATCAAAGCTTTGGTGAATTATTCAATGAAGACTGTTTAATGTTTTGGATTGGCAGGCATAGCAATTTGAAAAAAAGCGTTATCTTTGATTGCGCTGATTTTTTGTACAGAAGAAACGACGGAAAATTCAGATGGTTATATGGTGTGCATGAGAGTGTCAGAGAAATGGCTGCCGCGGCCTATGAAGTCATTGAGTTCGAAGGCGGCTTGTACGCTTCCGCAGTATGCATTGACGGTGATGACGACAGCATTGTGAAAGTAGAAAACAAAATCCTGAAATGGTTGGAGGGAACGAATTTTATACTTGACAGAGAACGTGACATCATGGGGAATATGACCTATAATGACAAGGAAATAAAAACGGGCCTTGGCTATGAGCAGCTGCAAAGGTATGTGCCTATAAAACTGAGGAAAGAAAAAAGGTTTCGGGAGGCTTAATCAATTGAAAACGATGTTAAGCATTATGAAAAGACGAAATAACGGGATTCCAGAAGATATATTGCCTGTATTTGAAGGTATTGTGCAAGCATACGGAGGAAACGAGTGCGATAACAGGTTTATGGAAGCAATGGGCAAACATCTCACCAAGGAGCAACGCTTTAAGCTTTGGGAGCGGCAAGGCGGTTGTCAGGGTACGGGATATGATAAAATTCGAAAGGCATTTGCCTTGGAGCACGCAGATAAACCCCTTCCAGTAAGATTGGAATTATACTTAAACACTTTTGTAAAGGATTATACGGGAAAGACACGAAGCATCGTTTTTAACGAGGAAAACCATACTATAACTATAGCCTTTGCCTGTGACGAGTGTTATAGACATACTCTGAAAGGAAAATTTACAGCGCCGTTTGAATTATATTATGAAAGTTGTGCAGGAGGGCGCATGTATGGTTTAGAAAAAACGCTGGGAATAAAGCTTAAAATGAATTCAATAGATATACCCCACCTTGGAGTAAGCAAAGAAAACCCCTGCCTTTACACCTTTGATATAGTGGATTAAATGAAATCCTTTTTACATCCCCATTTTGCACCATTAAGTGTAACCTGTGGCATTTTCCACTCCTGCTTGCTTTCTCGAGAATTAAGGCTTAAAATATATGTAACCGTTTACACGAATTAAAGCACAAGTGAGTGGTATTCATGGGAGGAACTCATGGGACGTCAGAAATACACCATACGGGATATCGCCCGTGAAGCAGGGATTTCCATAGCTACCGTATCGCGCTATATGAACCGTTCAGGCTATGTGGACGCGGCTACGGCAGAAAAAATTGAGGAGGTTGTCAAGCGTCTCGGCTATGTGCCCAGTCGCATGGCACAGGCCTTAAAAACCAAAAAGAGCCGGCAGCTTATGCTTATAGTACCGGATATCGGCAACCCCTTTTATTCGGGTCTGGCCCGTTCTGTTCAGGCCTCTGCAAAGGACAAAGGCTATGCGGTTACCCTGTACAATACCAGCGAGGATCCCGGCGAAGAGCTTTTCGCTGTTGAAATGGCGGGTCAGATACTCTCCGACGGTATTATTCTCTGCTCCGTCCATACGGCTTCTCAGGTGGTAGAGGCTCTCAAAACCCTCTCTGTTCCCGTGGTATTGGCCAATTCCTATGAGCATGCCTGCTTTGACACGGTTCATGGCATCCGGGGCCAGGGCACCTATCTTTCCACCATGCACCTTCTTAACAGTGGACATCGTTTAATCGGCTTTGCCGGAGGCCCCGGCGACTCGGAAATTGCCTCCCGCCGCAAATACGGCTTTTTAAAGGCACTGGATGAACAAAATTGCTCTTTTTCCGAGGATTACTGCTTCGAAATGGGCTTTTCCATGCAGGCAGGCTATAAGGCAGGCAGGTATTTTTCCTCACTCTCCCCAAGGCCCACGGCGATCTGCTGTGCCAATGATCTTATCGCCTTCGGCATCCTGGCTTCCTTTAACGAGATGGGAATAAATGTCCCTGATGAAATATCACTGACCGGGATGGACGATATTCCCTTTGCAGAGCTTACTCGTCCCCGGCTTACAACGGTCACCAATGACAGCGGTGATTACGGAAAAAGCGTTGCCTCCCTTTTGTTTGACAGGCTGGAAGGAGCCTATACAGGCCCTCCCAGAGAGGTGGTTATTCCGCGCAGGCTCATTGTGAGGGATTCGGTGAAGCAGCTTTAAGCCCCTTATGAGGAACAGCAATTCCTTTATTATATAACATGTGTAATCGTTTACACAATTCTAACATAACAGGAGGAGAACCATGTCAAAAAAAATTACAGTGGTAGGCAGTCTTAATATGGATTTAGTCATTACCACGCCTAAAATCCCACAAATAGGCGAAACCCTTCTTGGAAGCGGCTTCATGACCGCTCCAGGCGGCAAGGGAGCCAATCAGGCGGTAGCCGCGGCCAAGCTTGGCGGCGAGGTTACCATGCTGGGCAGTGTGGGAGACGATTTGTTTGGCAGGGATCTTGTTGACAACCTGTCCAGGCACGGGGTTGATGTATCCCGCATTGAAGTCACCGGTGATAATCCTACCGGCATTGCAGTTATACTCATTAAGGACGGAAACAACTGCATTATTGTAGATCCGGGAGCCAATTCCAGCTTAACAGCGGAAAGAGTTGCCTTCAGCCGATCCGTTATAGAGGACAGCGCCCTAATTCTTGTCCAGCTGGAAATTCCGCTGGAATCGGTACAGGCCGCCATTTATCTGGCTAAAAGGCAGGGAGTAAAGGTCATTCTCAATCCGGCTCCGGCCAGGGTGCTGGACGACCAGCTTCTTAAAATGGTTGATATCCTTACACCCAACGAAAGTGAATGTGAGCTTATAACGGGCATCCGTCCCGATTCGGAGGAGAGTGCCCGGGAAGCGGTTAATTACCTTAAAGCCAAAGGGATTCCCCAGATTATTATCACCCTGGGAAGCAAAGGCGTTGTGTATAACAGCGGTGAGCGCATTATTCACAAGCCTGTTCCCAAGGTTGAGGCGGTAGATACAACGGCAGCGGGAGACTCCTTTTCCGGAGCTCTGGCCGTTGCTCTGTCTGAGGGGAAAACTATTGATGAGGCTGTGGACTTTGCCAATAGCGTAGGAACCCTTACCGTTATGAAGCAGGGGGCCCAATCCTCCCTGCCTACCCTGGAGGAGGTTCTGGCCTTTACTAGCCGACAAAAGCCATAAGCTCCTTGTTGAACTTATCCTTATCCTCGTAGAAAAGGCCATGGCTACCGTTCTCAAAGGGAATGAGCCGTGAGCCCTTAATCGCCTTATGCTGGGCAAGCGCAAGGGGATAAAGGCAAACCTGATCCTTTACGCCATGCATAATAAGGGTAGGTACGTTCACCCGGGCCATATCGTCAAAGAGAACCTCCGACAGCCATGCATAAGCCACCTGGATGGTTGCCCAGCTTGCTGCCTCCATACCCAAATTGTTTACCCAGTTGGCAAAGGGCTCGGATACCTTGCGGTTGAAAAACATGCCTGTAAACGTCTTGAGCATATTGGGACGATCCTGGTAGGTGCTTCTGATAAGATCCATAACCGCGCTTTCCGTCAAACCATAGGGGAAATTAGGGCGTTGAATGAGGCTGGGTGCCGCAGCCGCGCAAAGAACCAGCTTTGAAACACCGTGGCCGCCATGGCGGGCAAAGTAGCGGATAGCCACCGCTCCCGCCGTGGAATGTCCCAAAAGGGTCAGATT
>JAEXPO010000689.1 GCA_023446675.1 Bacillota bacterium
GAGAAAACGCGGCCGGGGGAAAAGGGATAAACTACAACACCGCTCAGGATATATTTGATTGCGGAGCCGATGTGATTACCATGGGAAACCACACTTGGGCACGTAAGGAAGTACTTAACATCATTGACTCGGGCATCAAAATTATTCGGCCCGCCAACTATCCAAAGGGAGTACCCGGCAAGGGAAGGATAATTATTGAACGGGGCGGAGTTCGCCTTGGTATTATCAATCTTTTGGGCAGAGTGTATATGGATGGACCGGTAGATTGTCCTTTTCAGACAGCGGATCGGGAGCTTTCCTATTTTAAGGGACAAACCGATGCCGTATTTGTGGACTTCCACGCCGAGGCAACCAGTGAAAAAATTGCCCTTGGCATGTATCTGGACGGAAGAGTAGCCTGTATAGCAGGTACCCATACCCATGTTCAGACTGCCGATGAACGGATCCTTGAAAACGGTACGGCTTTTATTACGGATGTAGGGTTTACAGGTCCTGCGGACGGCATCATCGGTATAAAAAAAGAGCTTATTTTAAAAAAGTTTACTCTCGGTTTACCAATACAGCATGAACTTGCACCCGGGAGAGCCGTGCTAAACGGCATCCTGGTGACACTTGATCCCATAACAAAAAAGGCAACAGGCATAGAACGCATTTCAGAATTTATAAAAGTATAAAATTTATCGGAGGTTTTTGAGATGGATGTGTTGAAGGTCTCTTCAAAATCGAATCCCAATTCCGTAGCCGGAGCAATTGCCGGAGTAGTCAGAGAAAAGGGAATGGCCGAGGTTCAATCCATCGGAGCAGGTGCTTTGAACCAGGCCGTTAAGGCTGTGGCTATCGCCAGAGGTTTTCTCGCCCCCCTGGGAATTGAACTGGTTTGCGTACCTGCGTTTTCTGAAATAATAGTCGATGGTGAGGAAAGAACTGCTATGAAGCTTATTGTAGAGCCCCGCAGGCATGTATAAGAGTATAGCTGTTATACCTTGTATGAACCAGGAAGACGAGAATGGAGACACGGTATGAATTACAGAGCTGTATATGAGTCCTGGCTTACGAGCGATTATTTTGATGAACAGACAAAAGAAGAGCTGGGAAAAATCGCCGGGAATGAAAAAGAAATTGAAGATCGTTTCTACCGGGATCTGGAATTCGGCACAGGCGGCATGAGGGGTGTCATTGGAGCCGGGACCAACCGAATGAATACATATACGATACGAAAGGCTGCCCAGGGTCTGGCCAATTATCTTAAAAAGCAGCTCAAGGAGGAAGGGCAGGGGGTTGCCCTTGCCTATGATTCCAGACATTTTTCCGGGAGCTTTGCTCTTGAAACAGCTTTAGTGCTTGCCGCCAACGGCATTAAGGCTTATTTGTTTGACGAATTGAGACCTACACCGGAGCTTTCCTTTGCGGTGCGCTATTTAAGCTGTGCCGCAGGTGTCATGATTACCGCCAGCCACAATCCCAAGGAATACAACGGCTTTAAAGCCTATGGCTTTGATGGCTGCCAGATGCCTCCCAAGGCCTCGGATGCAGTTATTGAAGAGGTAGATGCCATTAAGGATCTTTCATCTATAAAGGTTCTTACAAAAAAGGAAGCTGAGGAAAAAGGTCTTCTTCAAACCATTGGCACTCAGATAGATGATGCCTATATTGAAGCGTTAAAAAAGGTATGCGTCAATCCTGAGCTATCCAGGCAATACGGCCCTGAAAGCCCCATTGTTTTTACGCCTCTCCACGGAACGGGGAACAAGCCTGTTCGCCGTATTCTCAAGGAGATTGGCTTTGACAGGGTTCTTGTTGTAAAGGAGCAGGAGCTTCCTGATCCGGACTTCTCAACCGTTAAATACCCAAATCCGGAGGAAAGAGCATCCTTTGAGCTGGCCATTAATCTGGCCCGTAAGGAAAATGTGGATTTAATTATCGGTACCGATCCCGATGCGGATCGTATAGGCGTTGTGGTAAGAGACGCGGCAGGCGACTATATTACCCTTACCGGCAATCAAACAGGCTGCCTGCTCATGGAGTACATTTTATCCCGGAAAAAGCAGCGAAACGAGCTTCCTGCCAATGCCTTTGTCGTTGAGACCATTGTTTCCAGCAATCTTGCTCAGGAAATTGCTGCCCATTACGGCGTGGAGCTTCTTGAGGTGCTTACCGGCTTTAAATTCATTGGTGAGCAAATCCGGCTCCTGGATGATTCGGGCAGGAAAAAGTTTCTTTTCGGCTTTGAGGAGAGCTACGGCTATCTGGCAGGAACTCATGCCAGGGATAAGGATGCGGTAGTTGCCGCCATGCTCATAGGCGAAATGCATGCTTGGTATAAATCCAGAGGCATGAATCTCTACGAAGGCCTTCTGGAGGTGTTCTCAAAATACGGCTTTGTTCGTGAAGGCATCGATTCCTTTACTTTAAAAGGCAAGGAAGGCATAGAAAAAATAACTGCAGCCATGGAAAGCCTCCGCGCTAATCGTCCTTCTGTGTTTGGCAGCTCTCAGGTTGCGGCTGTTCGCGATTATGAAAACAGCGTGCGAGTTAACCTTGCGTCCGGTGCTGAGGAAGCCCTCGATTTGCCCAAATCCAATGTGCTGTATTATGAAATGAACTCAGGCTATTGGTTCTGTGTAAGGCCCTCTGGAACCGAACCCAAAATCAAAATTTATTATGGTGTTTCGGCACCCTCCCTCAAAGAGGCGGAAGCTGAACTGGATAGGCTTAAAAAAGATGTTTTGAGTGTTGTAGGCCCATTGCTGAACTAAAAGTACAGCTAGGCGGACAAAAAACCATAAAAGCGTCGAAAGGAAAATCCCATCTTTCGACGCTTTTGTTATAAAAAATATAGATTAAATATTATATATCCTTTTCATATACTACTAAATAGGAATAAATTCCTATATGAACTGATTTGCAGGAAATGCCCCAAGCCCGCATGGTATTAGACTTTCAATTAGTTTTGACTTTGTCAAATTCTTATGTTAAGATGAAAATGATTATAATTGGAAGATGTGGATTTTTTACTCGCAAATATCATTTCACTTTATTTTTTACCAGGAGGGCGGCTCTCTGTGAGGAAAGTTAGTCTGGATAAAATCCAGGCAGGTATAAGAGTTGCACGAACCATTCATACCC
>JAEXPO010000048.1 GCA_023446675.1 Bacillota bacterium
GTGCAAACCTTTATAGAAAACATATTTAAACACGCCTTCAACGGGGATCAAATGCTTTCGGTATTTATTAAGGCCCAGATAGTTCAAAGCCACGGCGAAAGCATGGCCCGGATAACCATTGAGGATAACGGGGAGGGCTTCAGCCGGGAATACCTTGAAAGGTTTGCGGACAATAGGGAGGAAGGAATGGGAATAGGTATCGATAATGTGAAAAAAACGCTGAAGCTCACTTACGGCAGAGCGGATTTGCTTCTGCTTTCCAACAGCGACGAGGGCGGAGCCCGCATTCAAATACTTATTCCCAGCGTATCGGAAAAGGTGAAAGAATGAAAATTCTAATTGTAGACGACGATGTACCAACCACTCAGGCTATTAAAAACGCCATTGACTGGAGCTTGTTTTCCATTGATGAGGTCCTAACGGCCAACAGCGTCAATAAAGCGAAAAGCATTATTCTGGAGGTTCTGCCCGAAATTATTCTCTGCGATATTGAAATGCCCAAAAACACAGGGCTTGATCTTATCCAATGGGTACGGGAAAGCAAAATCGATAGCCGGTTTTTGTTTCTTACCTGCCATGAGGATTTTCTTTACGCCGCCGAAGCCATTAAGTATGCCGCGGACGACTATATTTTAAAGCCCTTTGAAGTTGAGAGAGTACAGATAAGCCTTGCCAAGGTAGTGGAAAAAATAGCCTACCAGCAGCATCTGAAGGAGTACAGCGACATTGGTCAAAGATGGCTCGGCAGCGCCAAGAAAAGAGAGGCGGGCTTTTGGCGAGACCTGCTTTTCAATGGGATTCAAAGCAGCAGAAACGCCATCCGGAGGGAAATGCAGCACAGGGGCGTCCAGTGCGACGCCAACGCCCTCTTCCGGCTTGTTCTTTATTCCATCAGGGAATCCCAGCCGGAGGAAAACGAATGGGATCCCTCTACCTTTCGTTACGCCTTTTGCAACATGTCAAGCGAGATCGTTTTAGGAAATGTGGAGTTTCCCCAAACCCTGGATTACTACGAGCCGGGCCGCTATCTTTTTGTAGCCGTCATCCAGGACATGGCTTTAAGCGACATTGACGAGAAATGCCGCCGGCTCACCGATATGTGCAAGCGGTACCTGCAATGCGACATGACCTGTTATATCGGAAGGGAAGCCGCCATTGAAAATCTTGCCGGATGGCGGATCCAGCTTGAGGAGGCGGATTCAGGCAACATCATTAAAAGGGGGCGCGTTATCACGGTGGATAAAACAGATTCCCCCCAAAATCATAACACCTACGTATTTGACAGTGAGCCCCTTCGCCAGCTTCTTTTTGAAGAGCGGGGCGTGGAGGCTGTAAACAAGCTTCGCAGCGATCTGGAAAAGCTTTCTGCCCACGATCAGCTGGATCTTGATACTATGCGCAGTATTCGGCACGATTACCTCCAAATGATTTACGCCATTCTCTACAACAACGGCATTCACGCTCACAGCCTATTTACGGACAACCCCTCCCGGAA
The DNA here is from genome assembly GCA_023446675.1 of Bacillota bacterium. GTDB lineage: Bacteria > Bacillota > Clostridia > DSM-8532 > DSM-8532 > DTU059. The sequence continues at coordinate 1,496 of JAEXPO010000048.1, forward strand.
GCTTTTTCAGGCCTCCGAGGGCTCGGTTTACGATCTGATGAAGTGGGTAAGCTTTGTCACTCTAAAGGCCTTTCAATGCATTCGCGAGCTTCGTGAAGCCGATACCCTGGTGGACAGGGTAAAAAGGTTCATCGGAGAGAATTACACACGCAAGCTTACCCGGGATGATATTGCCGCAAGCGTTTTTCTTTCGCCGGACTATATTTCAAAAATTTTCAGGAGCGAAACCGGGGTACACATCAAGGACTATGTCAATGAGCTTCGGATTAGCAAGGCCAAGCAGCTTCTGTCCGACGGAAGAAGGAATGTCAGCGAGGTGGCCTCCGACGTGGGTTTTGATAATTTTTCTTACTTTTCCACCCTTTTCAAGAAAAGCACGGGGGTATCCCCCAGTGACTATAAAAAATAAAGTTCGTTTTTTTAAAAGAAAAATAGGTTTTTTTAAAGGAAAGGCCCGACTGTTGACCGTATAATTGAGAAAAAAGGAAGGGAGATCTTAACATGACAAGAAAAGAATTTAACCGCGTGGCCCCGGGAGAAGCAGGTGTTTCGTGCAAAAGCATCAACACACTGCTTGACAAGCTGGAAAGCGGCCTTACCGAAATGCACGGAATAATGATTATGCGCCACGGCAAAATTTTAGCCGAGGGCTGGTGGGCCCCTTATGCTCCCGGGCTGCGACACGGGCTGCAATCCCTCACTAAAACCTATGCCGCCACTGGGGTGGGCATAGCCTTTACGGAAGGCCTTCTTACTCTGGAGGACAGAATTATAGATATTTTCAAAGAGGAAGCCCCGGAAAGCCCAAGTGAAAACCTCAAAAAGCTTCGGGTCCGGGATGTTTTGTGCATGGGCTGCGGAATGGATACCATGCCTCGGCCCTCGGTTAACTGGATAAAGGAATTTTTAGCCACACCCGTTAATCAGGAGCCCGGCACAACCTATATGTACAACAGCGTCGGCTCCACCCTTCTGGGGGCCATCGTGAGAAAATTAACAGGCCTTGGCCTTCATGATTATTTAAAGCCCCGGCTCTTTGACATCATCGGTATAAATGCCGACAATCTCCGCTGGATGAAAATGCCCGACGGCATGGAGGTTGGGGGCGGCGGGCTTTACGCCACAACTGAGGACAATCTGAGGCTTATGAAGCTTTACGCCGACGGAGGCGTTTGGGAGGGCCGACGGATTCTGTCCGAGGAATATGTCAGGCAGGCGACCACCTTGCAGAATGAGTCCGCCACAGAGGCCAGGCATAACCCCCACGCCACGGACAACTTCCAGGGCTATGG
>JAEXPO010000049.1 GCA_023446675.1 Bacillota bacterium
CTACTGGGCCGTTCAGGGACAGGTAACTATAGGAACCATACTCGCCTTTGGCTCCTATGCCGGTATGCTGGTTTGGCCCCTTCGAAACCTGGGGCAGATGATGGGCTTTATGGGTCAGGCTTTCGTCTCCCTGGGCCGCATTCAGGAAATTCTGGACGCCAAGGTGGAGGACTACCAGGCCGGTTCGGACAATGCTTCCATTGGAGGGCAAATTGAGTTCAAAAACGTGCATTTCGCCTATGAAAAGGATAAGCCTGTTCTGGACGGTATCTCCTTTAAAATAGAAAAGGGTTCAACCGTAGCCATCCTGGGGGCCACCGGCTCGGGCAAAAGCTCCTTGGTTCATCTTCTGCTGAGGCTTTATGATTACGACTCAGGCGAGATTTTGATCGATGGGACGGACATTAAGACCATCAGCCGGGAATGGATGCGCAAAAATGTAGGCATTGTTCTCCAGGAGCCCTTCCTTTTCTCGAAAACCATCTACGATAATATCCGTATTGGCAGTAAATCCTCCGAGGAAACGGTGATGACGGCCTCAAGGACAGCATCGGTGCATGAGGCCATATCGGACTTTGAAAAGGGCTATGAAACCATGGTGGGTGAAAGAGGCGTGACCTTATCAGGCGGTCAGCGCCAGCGAATTGCCATTGCCCGTACGGTTGTCAGGGATGTTCCCATTTTGGTCTTTGACGATTCCTTAAGCGCTGTGGATACGGAAACCGACAGCCATATACGAAAGGCCCTTAAAAAGCGCCGTAAGGACACCACCACCATTATCATTTCCCACCGTATCACCACCCTCGCCGAGGCTGACAAAATTCTGGTTCTGGACAAAGGCCGCATCGTGGAATCGGGATCTCATGACGAGCTTATTCGAAGCGGGGGTCCTTACAGCCGGATTTGGTCCATTCAGAGCGAATTGGGGGCAGATCTGGAGGAGTCGGACACTGCCCAGGCGATTGTTTGATGCTTCCAAGGCAGAAACAACAAGCGCGCCGGTATTTGCCGGAGAAAGGAATGACTCATGCAGTTTGAAGAACAAGAATACAGCAAACGGGTTGATCTTAATACCATAAAAAAACTTGCCGTATTCGCAAAGCCCTATAAAAAGACGATTACCATACTAATCGTTCAGATGATGCTCCTTGCGATTGTAGACGCCATCATGCCAAAGCTTAACCAGTACGCCATTGACTTTTTTGTGGTCAATAAATCCCTGGAGGGCTTTATCCCCTTTTGCCTCATTGCGTTACTTCTGGTAATTTTTCAAGCCTCCAATGTCTGGTATATGATAGGAAACGCGGGGAAGGTGGAAAACAGCATCCCCTACGATATCCGTAAGGCCGCCTTTCAGAAGCTCCAGGAGCTTTCCATTTCCTATTATGACAAAACACCTGTAGGCTGGATTATGGCCCGCCTGACCTCCGATGTACGCCGTATCGGTGCTACACTGTCCTGGCACGTGGTGGATTTTTTCTGGTCCATCTTTTTGGTACTCATGATGACTATCTTTATGCTGTTTACCAACGTGAAATATGCGCTGCTGGTTCTTTGCGTAGTTCCTTTCATTGTTATATTGAGCATGATCTTCCAGAAAAGAATCCTTCATAACTTCAGAAAAGCCCGCAAGTACAACTCACAGATTACCGCCGCTTTTAATGAAGGGATTACAGGCGCTAAAACCATAAAGTCCCTGAGTATTGAAGGCCCCATGCTGGAGGAGTTCGAGGTTGTAACAGGTCAAATGAAGAACTTCACTGTAAGGGCGGCTACCGTATCCTCCGTGTACACCCCCCTTATTCTCCTTCTGGGAAGCATTGCAACAGGTCTTGTGATCTGGAAGGGAGGCTATGAGGTACGGGGAGGTTTTGCCACCTACGGTACCCTGGCTGCCTTTATATCCTATGCGGTACAGTTTTTTGAGCCGGTTAAGCAGTTTGCACGGGTATTCACAGAGCTTCAATACACCCAGGCCTCCGCAGAGCGTGTGGTAAGCCTTCTGGAGACGGAAAACGATATTAAGGACAGCGAGGCGGTGTCCAGGAGCTTCGGCGGCATGTTCGACTCTGACAGGAAGAACTGGCCCCAATTTACCGGCAATATTGAGTATAGAAATGTAACCTTCCGTTATAAGGAAGGGGGAAACATCCTTGAGAATTTCAATCTGACCATCCGTGCAGGGGAACGTATCGCCCTTGTGGGAGAAACAGGCTCGGGGAAGACCACCATTGTCAATCTGGCCTGCCGTTTCTATGAGCCTACGGAAGGAAGCATTCTCATTGACGGTGTGGATTACAGGGAAAGGCCCCTTCTCTGGCTTTACTCCAATCTGGGGTATGTTCTGCAGGAGCCCCACCTGTTCAGCGGCACGGTAAGGGAGAATATCGCCTACAGCCGTCATGACGCGACACAGGAGGATGTGGAAAAAGCGGCGAAAATCGTTAATGCCCACGAGTTTATCACAAAGCTTGAAAAGGGCTATGACACGGAGGTCGGCGAACGGGGCGGCAGGCTCTCCACAGGCCAGAAGCAGCTTATATCCTTCGCCAGAGCCATTCTCTCCGATCCGGGCATGTTTGTGCTGGATGAGGCCACCTCCTCGGTAGATACGGAAACCGAGTACCTTATTCAGGAGGCCTTGAACAGGGCTCTGGAGGGAAGAACCAGCTTTATTATTGCACACAGGCTTTCCACCATTCGCTCGGCGGATCGGATCCTGGTCGTCGATAAGGGCCGTATTATTGAAGAGGGCAATCACAAGCAGCTCATTCGTAAAAAAGGGTATTACTATCGGCTTTATACCAATCAGCTCATTGAGGAGCAGGAAAAAGCGGCCTTCGCAGGCGCATAATAAGGTGATTTTTAAAAGGGGGGCAGCTGCCCCCTTTTTTTGATCCTTTAAGCAAAAAGAGTCAAGCCCAAAGTCAAGTACGAAAAAATAGGGATTTTAGATAAATAGGAGCCCAAATCGAGGGATTTTTTTGATATTGACGCTTTTAGGCCAAATGTCTATAATTTAATCGTAATGATGCATTACAAGCTCTATTAGGTGAGGCTCCTATGTGGATAAATGCTGCTGCCCGGAAACGTCGAGAGACGCCAATGGGTTAACAGACACTGCCGGATTAAGGTTTTGTTTAACGCAGCTGGTTTTAACCTATGCCACACAGTGCCAAAGCTCAATGAAGGGGAGTGTGGTTTTTATGGAATCTGATTATTCTCGTGTCCGCTCCTGCGGACTTTTTTACCCTTAAGATAAGCATATCGGCTGAAGATAAAGGGTTCCCATGCCTTTAGACTGTATGATAAGTCAGTTCATGGCTTATTATTTCCTGTCCCGTTTTGGGCATATTCTCTGTGAGGTGATTATATAGAAAGAGGGTGATTTCCGTGCTGGAAATCTTTAAAACGCTGGAACACAGTCATGAGCTTGTCTCATTGGATTCCATCGAAAAGGGTTGTTGGGTTAATCTTCTGGCTCCCACGGAAGAGGAGCTGGATTTGGTTATAAAAAGCATCGGTGCCGAGCAAAGTCTTCTAAGGGATCCCCTTGACGACGAGGAAAAGCCCCGTATTGATCTTGACGAGGATCAGGCGCTTATTATTGTGGATATACCTTATGTTTATGAGGACGACAAGTCCATAAAGTTTGAAACCGTTCCTATGGGTCTGCTTCTGGTAAGGGACGATTATATTGTTACCATCTGCAGTAAGCAGGCCGCTGTGCTGGAACGCTTCAGAAACGGTCTGGTAAAGGATCTGGTAACCTATAAGAAAACACGCTTTATCATTCAGATCCTCCACCAGATTGCCAAGGAGTTCTTGAAGTACCTGAAGCACATTGACAAGAAAACAGAATTTTTGGAGAAGTCTCTTCATAAATCCATGCGGAACAGGGATCTGTACAAGCTGCTGGAAATGGGAAAGAGCCTGGTGTACTTCACAACCTCTCTAAAATCCAATGAGACGGTTTTGGAAAGGCTTTTAAGGGGTAAAACCATTCCCCTTTACGAAGAGGATCAGGAGCTGTTGGAGGACACCATCATTGAAAACAAGCAGGCCATCGAGATGTCCACCATTTACAGCTCCATTTTAAGCAATACGACAGATACCTTTGCCTCGGTTATTTCGAACAATCTCAATGTGGTGATGAAGTTTTTGGCTTCCATGACCATTGTACTTGCTATACCCAATATGGTGTTCAGCTTTTTTGGGCAGAATTTTGCCATACCGGGTCTGGAAAATGCTTTTATGTGGCTGTATGTGCTGGTTGGAGCCGTTGCGCTGTCCCTTGTGGTTGCCTACCTTTTGTACAAGCGCGATATGTTTTAAACCTGTGGGGAAAACTGCTGTTTATGGCGAGCTAGAGGGTATGGGATATGAAGGTAAGAGATAAAAGGGCATAGAGGCATATAAAAAGAATTTTAATTATTTTTGCCGAAAGCATTGCAATCGTGACCAGCTTGTATTAATATATTAAATGCGCTTCTTCTTTAGAAGAAACGATAAATGCGCCCATAGCTCAACTGGATAGAGCGTCTGACTA
>JAEXPO010000082.1 GCA_023446675.1 Bacillota bacterium
TTCCCGGATAGCACCTACCGCGCCCATAATTTTTTCACTAAAGGTACGCTCACTATTGTTTAGCAGAAATATAACTTTCTGTGCATAGGTATCTGCCCAGCTCTTTATCAGTTGATTAAGAATTTCCTCTTTGCTTTGAAAACAGCGGTAAAACATCCCTTTGGCTCCGCCCGCAGCCTTCATAATGTCCTGAATAGAGGTTTCCTCATATCCCTTTACTATAAAAAGCTCCTGCGCAGCGTCTAATATATCCTTTTCCCATTGAGCAGGTGTTTTTTTTACCGGACGCGCCAAACGCATGCCCTCCAATATAATAATTATTGACCCTAAGTCATTAATTATTATATAATTTCAGTCCGGGAGTGTCAATGATTTCTCCGGTTCCAGTGCTTTATCACTTAAAAAAATAATTACTTAGCCCTTCAGCGCCGCTATAAAAAGAATCAATTGCCTATGGGACACTTTATTCAGAAACTTCGTATTTAGCATTTTTCATTGATATATAAATTTTCTCCGCAGGTGCTATACACTCTTTTCACTCATTCTGCAACGCTTCTTGATTATCCGTAATAAAATAAGCATCTTCCCCATAGCCGTAAATTTCACTATTGGGGAATACTTTTTTACTGGGGTTCTTTTACGTCTAAATACCTAACAATTCTAAATCCCATAATTTCGTTGTAATACTTGGCGGTTTCTTCAATAGCATTGAGAACAAAGGCACGAAATATAAGTATATAATATTACTCTCCATAGAACATTAAGTATCTATCCATATAGTTATAGCAATACGCTAGGCTATGGTTTCCCGAAAACAAATTAAACTCTGCTTTAATCTGATTATCAGTTAATATTTCATACAACTTTTTACATCCTTCAACGTTAACATCCGTTTCGCCTGTATCAAGATAAACCGACAATCCTGTCAGATCCTTAACTCCAGCTAGCATAACAGGGTCTCTCTCAGCACGGGTTTTTTCATCTGGATACAGCCATTTAAGCCAGCTCATTTCGTCGGAGCTGTTAATGTCATCGTCCAGAAATATGGACGGACTGTGCCCTCCGACTTTCGCGAACAGATTGGGATGATTAAAGGCGAGATACAGAGCCGCGAACCCGCCCATCGAATACCCGCCTATATAACGTCCGCTTCTCGACGTATCCGTGCTGAAATGCTCGTCAATATAGGGAATGGCCTCATTGATGATATAATCCTCGTACATTCCCTCATCGAGTTCCACATGGGAAGACTCTATTCGCAGCGCCCTTGTTACGGTTCTATGTTCTGCTCTGGAATTTAACCCAAAGCTGAAATCTATGCCAAGCGCCACAATAATCAATGGGGGAATCTCATTGCTCCGAGTTAGCTTGTCGGCGGTTTCGGTTATACCGAATTGATTTATTACGGTATAAGAGGAGCCTCCGCTGCTCGGCAAAAAATATAGCACCGGATATTTTGTATTGCTGTCATAGTTTTCGGGCAGATAAACTTGCGAAATCATACTTTTGCCCAGAATGGAACTTTCTATAGTTATTTTTTTTAATCGTTCATCTTGCCTATCGTTTTTTGAGGAACAACCTCCTATAAGTGCAATAACTATAAAAACAAGCATACACAAGCGGATTGTTTTCAATTTGACAACTCCAGTCTATTAATCTTTATCATCGCTGTTCAAGTCCTCCATCAGCGCTGTTACACTATTATAGCTTTTGGCAGGCACTTTACCAGCTATGATATCACGGGCTTCCTGAATAGCGGCAAGCGTTTCGGCGTTATACTGAGGGTTTTTGACCTCAAAGGGCAACCCTCCAGCGAGAATAACCTGATGAAGAAATATATTGATAGCTTCGGTAGTCGAAAGGCCCAGGGTTTTAAGCGTAGCTTCAACACCAGCTTTAACGGCTGATTCAACTCGAATGTGCAATGTTTCCGATTTAGCCATATTGCTCACCTCCAGTATTAATATATGCATTGTATCACGTTATATATACATATTCAACACGTTCCTCATCAACAATATAGAACCAAACAAATTACAGGATAATAGCTGCCAGCAGAATAATCTTATTTTTTATATCAAAAAGAATTCATTATTAAACCATAACAATGCCTGCAAACAGACTAATTCTCACTTTTTCATGTAAAAATGTGTACCATAATTCAAACCTAAAAAGTGTTCCCTAATACATGTTTTTTAATTTTTAATCACTTAAAAATAATGTTTTTTTAAAAAAACAAGGTGCCTACAGTCAATTTTCCAACTGTCGGCACCCGGTTCATGTGATATTAATATTCCCTTAAACTATTATGCCGCAAGGCTTATACCCCATGTATCTTACACTGGCCTACGCTTACTTAGCCTTTGAGCGCCGCCTGAGCTGCCGCAAGCCTTGCAATAGGCACACGGAAGGGTGAGCAGGATACATAGCTGAGCCCTGTTCTGTGGCAGAACTCAATGGAGGAAGGGTCTCCCCCGTGCTCACCGCATATTCCCAGCTTAATGTCGGGGCGGACTTTTTTGCCGAGCGTCACAGCCATTTCAACAAGCCTGCCTACGCCGGTCTGATCCAGCTTGGCAAAAGGATCCGACTCATAAATCTTTTTGCTGTAATAGTCCTCCAGGAATTTACCCGCATCGTCCCGTGAGAAGCCGAAGGTCATTTGCGTAAGGTCATTGGTTCCAAAGGAAAAGAATTCGGCTTCAGCGGCTATTTCGTCCGCCGTGAGGGCGGCTCTCGGGATTTCTATCATGGTTCCCACCTTGTATTCCAGGCGGACGCCTTCTGCGGCAAGAACCTCCTCAATGGTTTTCACCACAATCCCCTTTACATATTTAAGCTCATTAATATCCCCCACCAATGGAATCATGATTTCGGGAACCACATTAAGGCCGTCCCTGTTTACGCTGATGGCTGCCTCAATAACCGCCCGGGTCTGCATTTCGGCTATTTCCGGATAGGAAACAGCCAGACGGCAGCCGCGATGGCCCATCATGGGATTGAATTCATGAAGCTCATGAATTCTGGCTTTAACCGCTTCACTGGTTTTTCCCATTTCCACAGCCAAAGCCTCTATACTCTCCTCATCCTTGGGAACAAATTCATGAAGAGGGGGATCCAGATAACGTATGGTAACCGGGAAGCCCTTCATTTCTCGGAAGAGGCCTTCAAAATCGCTTTTCTGCATGGGAAGCAGCTTATCAAGAGCCTTGCGCCTGTGAGCTTCATCGGTTGCGAGTATCATCTCCCGCATGGCCTTAATGCGTTCACCTTCAAAGAACATATGCTCCGTACGGCAAAGCCCTATGCCTTCCGCACCGAATTTCCTGGCCTGGGAGGCATCCGCAGGCGTATCGGCATTAGCTCTTACCTTAAGGACGCGAACCTCGTCGGCCCAGCTCATAAGAGTATTAAAATCTCCTGTCAGCTCCGGATCCACTGAGGGCAGCTTACCTGCATAAATATTGCCGGTGGAGCCGTTAAGGGAAATCCAGTCCCCTTCTCTGTAAACGTTGCCGGATTTATCCTTAAACAGCTTTTCCTCTTCCTTTATTACAATCTCACCGCAGCCGGCCACACAGCAGGTGCCCATACCACGGGCTACAACAGCCGCATGGGAAGTCATACCGCCCCTGGCAGTAAGAATCCCCTGGGAAACGTGCATGCCCTCAATATCCTCGGGAGAGGTTTCCAGACGAACCAGGATCACCTGCTTCTCACCCTTTTCATAGGCTTCCACAGCTTCCTCTGCGGTAAAATAGATTTTACCGGTAGCAGCTCCCGGAGAAGCAGGAAGACCTCTGGCAACAGGCTGAGCCGCCTTCAGAGCTTTGGCCTCAAATTCAGGGTGAAGCAGAGAATCCAATTGCTTGGGATCCACCTTTAAAAGAGCTTCTTCCTTGGTAACCATACCTTCCCTTACCAGATCCACGGCAATTTTCAGCGCCGCCTGGGCGGTACGCTTGCCGTTTCGGGTTTGAAGCATGAAAAGCTTGCCCTTTTCAATGGTAAATTCCATGTCCTGCATGTCCCTGTAATGGGACTCAAGCTTTCCTGCTATGGAAACAAACTTGCCATAGGCATCGGGATTGGTTTGTTTAAGCTGGTCGATGGACTGGGGTGTGCGTATACCGGCAACCACATCCTCCCCTTGTGCATTCATCAGGAATTCACCGTAAAGCTTCTTTTCGCCTGTGGAGGGGTTTCTGGTGAAGGCCACGCCTGTGCCGGAATCGTCGCCCATATTGCCGTAAACCATTTCCTGAACATTAACGGCTGTTCCCCAGTCACCGGGGATATCGTTCAAACGGCGATAAATAATGGCTCTTGGATTGTCCCACGAACGAAATACGGCCTTTATAGCCTCAAGAAGCTGTACCCGGGGCTCCTGGGGAAAGTCTTCTCCCTTTTCCGCTTTGTAAAGGCTATGGTAGTTTTTCACCAGCTCCTTCAAGTCCTCTGCGGTAAGCTCCGTATCCAGCTTCACACCCTTTTCTTCCTTGGCGTGCTCGAGAAGATGCTCAAACTTGTTTTTCTCTATTCCCATAACCACGTCGCTGAACATGGAAATAAAGCGGCGATAGCTGTCATAGGCAAAGCGGGAATTGCTTGTAAGACGTGCAAGGCCTTCCACAACATTATCGTTGAGGCCCAGGTTGAGTATGGTATCCATCATACCCGGCATGGAGGCTCTGGCTCCCGAGCGGACGGACACCAGAAGGGGATTGTCAGGGTTTCCAAACTGTTTTTCAACAATCTTTTCCATTTTTTCAAGATATTCATAGATTTGATCTTCGATGTCCTTTTCGATTTTGCCTTTATCCCTGTAATAACGGGTGCAGGCTTCCGTTGATACGGTAAATCCTCTTGGAACCGGGAGGCCAAGGCCTGTCATTTCAGCCAGATTGGCCCCCTTGCCTCCCAGCAGATTTTTCATGGATGCATTACCTTCGCTGAAGAGATACACGTATTTTGCCATCATAGTCCCTCCTGAATACATTTTGGGGATGTCTAAACAAAAAAGAGTTTTTAAAACATCCAATTTAAGCTCAATACCAGAGGAATTACACGTAGTAAAAAATGGTATTAATGTCATTGTACGTCAAAAAACTCTTTTCATTCACAGAAAGTCGGCTATTATCTTTTACGCATTTCACTCATTTCCGGCCTTGGGACCGGACGCAAGCACCCTTGCTTGCACGGTTTTGATATCCATGGGGTAAAAGGCTGCGAGCATATCAGAATGCGAATCTGTCCTTAAAATAATTGCTTAATTCACTTATGGCTATTCTCTCCTGCTGCATGGAATCCCTTTCCCGTATGGTTACGCAATTGTCCTCCAGGGACTGGAAGTCAAAGGTAATGCAATAGGGGGTCCCCACCTCGTCCTGCCTGCGGTAACGCTTACCGATGCTGCCGGTTTCGTCAAATTCGCAGACCATTTCCTTGTTGAGCTTTTCATAAAGGCCCCAGGCATCCTCGGACAGCTTCTTGGAAAGGGGCAGCACAGCCACCTTCACAGGAGCCAGGGCGGGATGCAGACGAAGAACGACGCGAACATCGCCTTCGGTTACCTCTTCCTCGTCATAAGCGTCACAGAGGAAGGCCAGAGCCACACGATCGGCGCCCAGAGAGGGTTCAATACAGTAGGGAATGTACTTTTCATTTTTATTGGGATCAAAGTAGGACAAGTCCTCCTTCGCATGATCCATATGCTGCTTCAAGTCAAAATCCGTACGGTCCGCAATGCCCCAAAGCTCGCCCCAGCCAAAGGGAAATTTAAACTCGATATCGGTGGTGGCGTTGCTGTAGTGGGAAAGCTCTTCCTTTTCATGATCCCGAAGCTTAATGCTTTCTTCCTTCATGCCAAGGCTTAAGAGCCAGTTTTTGCAGGTATCCTTCCAGAATTTGAACCATTCCAGATCCGTGCCGGGCTCGCAGAAGAATTCCAGCTCCATCTGCTCAAA
>JAEXPO010000085.1 GCA_023446675.1 Bacillota bacterium
TTAGTGAAATGGGATAAGGAGGACGGGTCGCGGAAGCCTTTGCCGGAAGTCATGGATTCCTATGTAGGCAGTGATTTATGGAGTAAGCTGCGCCAATATGTGGAAGTGAAGTATGATATAAAACCCCTTATCGAGTATAGCGGTTGCTCCATGCAGAAGGGGTGGAACTTAAAGTATAAAAAGGCCGGGCGCTCCTTATGCACTCTGTATCCCATGGAAGGTGGTTTTTTCGCGCTACTTGTTATCGGTGAGCGGGAACGGGCGGAAACGGAGCTGGCAATGCCCGGGTTTTCAGAGTATTTCAAAAAGCTTTACAGCGAAACAAAAGCCGGAATGGGGCAAAAATGGCTTATGGTAAATGTTATGAGCGATGAAATACTGGAAGATATTAAAAAATGCATTGCTATCCGAAGAAGCGGAAAAATAAGATAAATGAAGGGCTTATACCGGAAAATCAAGCATTTTTGATAAACGCAGCAGGGTCAGCCTTCTGCGTACATAGGGGCACAGCCTTAAAGTGGGTTCTTTTAAATCCTCCCGTAAACCAATTTGCGTCATTTCAGTAACACAGCCTGCAAGGCTCAATTTTTTCTTCATTTGTACGGCATCCGGCAAAGCCTCGAGACAGTCCCTTATTACAGGAATAGCCTTTTCCAACTGTTTGGGACTCACCGTTTCCAGTATGTTCTTCCCATTTTCCTCTAAGATTCCCTCGTAAAGCCCTTTTTTCCCAAAGGTTTGCTTAAGCCATTCCGTTTCCAATTCCACAGGAGGCTTAACTTTGATTCTGCCGCCTGCAATGGCCTCTTTAAGCTTCTCATAATACTCAAGACACAGAATGAGGCCAATGGATACCTTCTCGCCATGAAGCGCGTCCAGAGTGTTGTTGAGAACCTCCATCTCCCAGAAATGCGCCACATGATGCTCCGCGCCGGACGCTGGCCTGGAATTGCCTGTCATCTGCATGGCAATTCCGGATAAAAGAAGCGCGTACATCAGCTTCTCCATGGCGTCCTTTTCCTTAAGCTTAATATCATCCAATGCTTCTTCAACCTGGTGAACGGCCTCCAGCTCCAAATCATGAATTTGAGGACAGAAGTATTCTCCCGTGACATAATGGGACACCCTCCAATCCAAAAGAGCCGTGTATTTACCCATTAAATCCGATATTCCGGATGCGGTTAAGCGGTAGGGAGCCTGGGCGAAGATGTCGGTGTCGGCAAAAACGTAGAGGGGGGAGGCGGCGGGCATGGTTTTTTTCATACCATGCCAGGTCATTGCCGCCACGGTTGACACAAATCCGTCAACACTGGCGGCGGTAGGAACCGAAATAAAGGGAATGCTGCGTTCATGGGCAACGTACCTAGCAATATCGTGGATGGTACCGCTTCCCACCGCAATCAATACATCGGCGTCCGGTGCCAGAAGCTTCTGAACACAGGCAACCTGTGTATTATCGGCATGTATGGCATCGCCTGTAAGCTCCAGCACTTCATACTCCGTAAAAAAGCCGGACATAGGATTTAAGGCCGCCTTTTTTGTATTTGTATCACACAAAAAGACAGGCCGCTTATATTCCTCAAGAACCTCATTAAGATGCTTTGCTGCCTGAGCTTCAATAACAATCCATTTTACGGCAAGCTCATGCTTTCTGCCGCAAGCGCATGGGCCGCTAAATCTGCTTAAATCAATTTTCATAGTGCCTTCCTTCGCAAGGCTGAATCAGCCTTACCTTTTCCCGTTTATGCGTATATAATAGAATTATTTCAGAAAATGCGCAATAGATGGCGCTATAAATGAAAAACAATCAAATATGCGCAGGTGAGAAAGGAGAGGGCGCTGTTGATTTCTATCCAACGTGAAACGGAAATCCTGCAGCTTTTAAAAGAAAAAAACTATGCCACCGTGGATTATCTGGCCGAAAAAATACACATCAGCCCGTCCAGTATTAGAAGAGACCTTGCTCAAATGGAAAGCAAGGGCCTTATTAAGCGGGATCACGGAGGGGCCTCCCTGCTTCCGTCTGTTCCTGGCTTTGCGCCGTTTTTTTCCCGATTGCAGGAAGGTAAAAAGGAAAAGCCGTCCTTAGCCAAGGCCGCTTCAGAACTCGTACAACCCAACAGCTCCCTCTTTATAGACAGCTCGGCTACAGCCATGGAAATTTACAAATACCTGACTTCAGAAATGAATCTGACCTGTTTTTCAAATAATTTGCTTCTGACACATCTTTTAGCCGCGCGGAAAATTAAAGCCTACAGCATAGGCGGCTGCGTATCTGAACGCAATAATGTAATAACTGTCGGCGCCTATGCCCTGGACATGTTAAAAAGCATTTATGTTGATTTTATGTTTTTTTCATCTTCCTCACTCTCCGAGGACGGGGTAGTCTCCGACCTGGATGAAGGTGAAACCGCAATAAGAAGGTTTATGCTGTCCCATTCAAGGACAAAGGTTTTCCTCTGCCCGGATAACCGCTTTGGCAAGCTGTCACCCTTTGCCTTATGTGAATGTGGTGATACGGATTATCTTGTATCAGGCAGTGATTTTTCTGAGAATTTTAAGAAAAAGCACTCCCGGGTTACCTTTGTTAGAGCATAGGATACCCGTCCCTTAAAAAAAGTCCCCCCAAGTATCAGATGCCTGACATTTGGAGGGTACTTCGGCTTATGGCCGTTTTAGTTTGGCTTATCCTACGACATCATAGCCCTGGTCTTCAATTTCATATTTGATTTTGTCCAGAGGGCTTTGTGCCGAATCATATTCCACTGTTACGGTTATAGATGAAAGACTGACTGAGACATTTGCAATGCCGGGCAGTGCGTTAACCGCCTTGGTAACCGCTTTCACACAGTGCTCGCAGGACATGCCGTTTACTTTAAGTATGGTTTTTTCCATTTTATTATACCTCTTTTCTTTTACATATTGCTTTTATGCAGTGAGACGCTTTGCTTCGCCCTCAGCGCTTTTGCTTGGCAGCCGTTTGCATAAGCAAATCCGGCTAAAAGGAAGGGGGTCTGTGCCCCCAGGCTTTTCGTTTTGTTATCATTGAAGGTCAAAGGGCTTTAAAAACTTGTACATTTCAGTGGTTTTCCCATTCATTTTCATGCTTACGGTGGTATATACCCAGCCTTCCACCTTTTCGGGATCAACACCGGCTTCAATAAAGGGCTTGGGATGCAAAACAAAGACGATGTCCTTATCCTGGTTCTCCTTTGTCAAAGTGTGGGTGCTCAGGTTTTTTGCCCATTCAAACATATTGCCGCCGCTGAGGCCCACATTGTAATGGTCAAGAGCCATATGATAACCGATGGAGCTGCGGTAGTTGTTCTCAAGCTGCTCCAGTGCAGCCAGTGGAGTAGAGTTCCCCTGGTAAGTGAGCTTATCATTCCCAAGCTTAGTCCCAATCATGAGCTTTCCCTCATAAAAAGAGTATGTCTCAGGCAATTTGGACGTATCCAGACCGGCGTCTATAAAGGGTTGGGCATCAAACTCCAGCATCACATCATGCAAGGGGCTTCGGCTGTAGTCCTCGCTCCAGATAAAGCGGACCGAGCCGTCGGGAGCCTCCAGAGACCAGCCTGCATTGGCCGCATCTGCCGTTACTTTATCGTTCATCGCGTTTAAAACCCTTTCAAAGGACTCAACCGCGTCTTTTCCAATAACATCCAGGGTTCCGCCTGCCGTACTTATGATAGAAACCAGGAGTGCCGCAACGATAACAACAGCGACACTGATACCGGTAATGAGCTTTCCGTTCTTCTTCATGCTGTTACAACCCCTTCCTTTTTGGCTGCAGCCTTAAATCTTTTCAGCCTGAGTGCGTTGGTCAGAACCGAAACAGAGCTTAAGCTCATGGCTGCGGCAGCGAATATGGGATTCAGCAGGGGGCCGCCAAACAAATAGAGTACGCCTGCGGCAATGGGTATGCCGATAACGTTGTAGGCAAAGGCCCAGAACAGATTCTGCTTGATATTGCGGATGGTTTTTTTGCTTAGCTGTATGGCTGTGGGTACATCCAAAAGATCGGAGCGCATCAGCACAATGTCTGCCGATTCCATAGCCACATCCGTACCGGAGCCGATGGCGATTCCAATATCGGCCTGTGCCAGTGCAGGGGCGTCATTGATTCCGTCGCCCACCATGGCTACCTTGCGGCCTTCTGTCTGGAGCTTTTTAACTTCATTGGACTTATCCTGGGGCAGCACCTCTGCCAGCACCCTGTCAATTCCAACCTGCCTGGCAATGGCGGCTGCGGTTTTTTTG
>JAEXPO010000146.1 GCA_023446675.1 Bacillota bacterium
GTTGAGAGGCCGTACCAATACTTTGCAAAATAATTCCCGGTACAATGAAATCAATGTAGTTAAAATCTCCTAAGTCTGCTATATTCCCAAAGACAGTTCCGAACAGGAGCATTAAGAAAAATGGCGTGAGTGTTGCCATTAGCAATGCTTCGGGGTTTCGCACAGAAATAAGCAAACAGCGTTTGAACATTACCCACCAATCGAAAAATACGCTTATCCTTAGCTTACTCATAATAACTCCCCTCCTTTTTTTCATCAATTAACGCTAAAAATACCTCCTCTAAAGTGGGGAGTCTTTGCTCCATGCTATCAACCGCAATACCAGTATCCTTTAAGAGCTTCATAGCCTCTGCGGCTTTTGCATCGCTTTGGAAATTCAGTTGTGCTCCCCGCTGCGGCAGTATCCCTTTAAGATATTGAGGGGTGCCTTCTGCCAGTATCTTGCCATCATGAAGAATAGCAATGCTATCGGCAAGATACTCCGCTTCTTCCAAGTATTGGGTAGTAAGAAATACCGTTGTCCCTCCCGCTGCCAAGTCCTTCACAAGGTCCCACATGGCGATACGGTTTTGCGGATCAAGCCCTGTTGTGGGTTCGTCGAGGAAAAGCACCTGGGGGCTGCCCATAAGGCTCATGGCTATATCCAGTCTGCGGCGCATACCACCGGAATAAGTGGATACTTTTCGGTTAGCCCCATCCTTCAAATTGAAAAAGGATAGCCACTGGTCCACCTTGCTTTTAACATTTGTCAGACGTTTGAGCTGCCCGATAAGATTTAAGTTTTCTCTGCCCGTTAAAACTTCATCCAGTGCCGTAAACTGCCCTGTCAGGCTAATACACCTACGTACATAGTCCCCTTGGCCTACTACATCAAAGCCGCTGATGGCAGCATTTCCGCCGGCCGGCTTCAACAAAGTGGAAAGAATTTTAACGACAGTTGTTTTTCCTGCACCATTGGAACCGAGCAGAGCGAAGATACTGCCCTTGCCAATAGTAAAGCTGACATCCCTCAAAACATGGTTCGTCTTGAAGGATTTTTTTAAACCCGAAACTTCAATGATATTCTCAAGCATAAATTCCTCCTGCTTTATTATATACATACGTATGTATGTATAAGTCTTAAATTTTACTGCCTGTAATAAGGCAGTAAATATCAAGCTTAGTTTTATCTTTCTAGTTCCTGCTTGCCAATTTCCAGAAAAATTTCTTTCATTTCCTTATCCATAAAAGACACGCCCAATACTTCACCTAGCTGTTCAAGAAATAAAACCTTGTCGGCATACTCTTTATAAGATACTTGAAACGCAAAGGAGCTTAACCACGAGGAAACCAGCAGAGAGATAATTTGCGATACCTGCTTTGGATATTTAACGGAAATGGAGCCGTCCTCATTTCCTTCAAGCAAGAGCCTTTCGATATGAGGAGCTACCACATTTACCTGGGAAAGCATTTCATTTTTAAAAACAACGGGGTTATCCGCCATTTTCTGCATTTCGATTCTCAAGCTATCACTCATTTCCAAACGGGGACGAAGGTCAAGCTTGAACACGGAACGAAGCTTTTCGAGGGCATTAAGCCCTTCCTGTTTATGGGCGAGGGTAAACGGGTTATTGTCGTTAAAGGACTTATTCATAACACTGGAAATTAATTCTTCGCGGGATTTAAAATAATGGTAAAAAGCCCCGCGGGTTACTCCGACCGCTTTTACAACATCTTCAACATTTACATTTTCAAATCCCCTTTCCGAAAAAAGGCGTGTGGCAGTTTCCAATATATCCTGCTTCGTTTTTTGGTCGGGGTCGTGTCGTGGCATATAATTACCTCCAAGTACATACGCATGTATGTATGTATCCTATATTATCGCTCTTATTTAGTTTTATCAAGCAGATTCTTAGTTATTTCATAATAAAAAAAGAGCTCGGTACGAAAAACGCACCAAGCCCTTAGGTTTTTTAAGTCATACTTAGAATATGGAGAACTGAAGGAATATAGCAGCCAGAATGGAAGCGACCAGAGAGACCACGGTTACCTGGGTGTTGATGGAAGGTCCTGCGGTATCCTTGCAGGGATCGCCCACCGTATCGCCTACCACGGCAGCCTTGTGAGCGGGGGAACCCTTTCCTCCGCAGTTCCCTGCCTCCACAAACTTCTTGGCATTATCCCAAAGACCGCCGGCATTGGACATGAAGAGCGCCAGCAAAAGGCCTGATAGAATATTGCCGGTTAAAAAGCCGCCAATGGCCTCTACGCCGCCAATAAACCCCACCACAAGAGTGGAAAAGATGGCAACCAGGCCTGCGGGAATAAGTTCTCTGATAGCGCCCACTGTGGCAATGTCGATGCACCGGTCGTAGTCCGGCTTAGCGTCGGCTCTGCCTTCCTTAAGTCCGGGAATCGTATCAAATTGCCGATGAATTTCATCCACCATACGCTGGGCATTTTTATCCACGCCCAGCATCAGCATGGCGGAGAATACAGCCGGTACGGCCACACCCACAATGAGTCCGAAGAACACGGTGGGGTTCATAATGTCAAAATTGGTGATGCCCGCAAGGCCAAGCTCACCGGCAGCCGTATTGACCTCGCTCATGAAGGCGCCTAAAAGAGCGATGACCGTCAGGCCCGCAGCACTGATGGCAAAGCCCTTGGTAACGGCCTTAACGGTATTGCCTGCGGAGTCCAGCTCGTCGGTAATTGCGATAACGTCATGCCCCAGACCGCCCATTTCGGCAAGGCCTCTGGCATTGTCCACAATAGGACCGTAGGCATCGTTGGATATAATCATGCCAACGATGGAGAGCATGCCAAGCGCGGCCATGGCAATGCCAAACATACCGTAATTGTCACCCAGAGGGGCACACAGGTTGTAAGCCACAAGAGCCGAGACCGCAATACCCAAAAGAGCGGGAAGCACGCTTAAAAGACCGTAGGAAAAGCCGGAAATAATAGTAAAGGCCGGTCCCTGCCTGGACGCATGGGCTACCTCCTGAACGGGCTTCTTTGAGTCGTTGGTGAAATAATCGGAAGCGATACCGATAATAACACCCACAAGAAGGCCTACCGCAGTGGCGCCCCAGATACGCCATTCAAAATCAAACAAAAAGGTAGCAAGAGCGGTTAAAACGCCATAGATAGCGGTTGTGACATAAGTTGACTGGTTGAGGGCTTTGTTGGGATCGCCGTTTTTTCCGATTTTTGCGGAAGCAACACCGATTATGGAAGCCAGTAGCCCTATGGCTGCATAGGCAAAAACCATAATGACATTCTTGCCGGTGATACCGCCCAGAGAAACGGCCAGAACCAGAGCTGCCGACATGGAGGCTACATTGGAGTCAAAAAGATCCGCGCCCATACCGGCTACATCGCCTACGTTATCACCTACATTGTCGGCGATAACGGCTGGATTGCGGGGATCATCCTCATCAATGCCCATTTCAACCTTGCCGACGAGGTCGGCGCTGATATCGGCGGTTTTGGTAAAAATACCGCCTCCTGCCTTGGCGAAAAGAGCCAGAGAGCTGGCACCGAAGCTGAAGCCCAGTACAGAGGTAGGATCTCCAGTGAGGAGAAGCACCAGGGTGACACCCAAAAGGCTTACGCCTACCACGGCCATACCCATAACTGCACCGCCGCGAAAACCGGCCATAAAGGAGGGCTTGATTCCCTGCTTTGCGGCTTCCGCAGATTTAATGTTGGCAATAGTTGCGACCTGAATGCCAATTTTACCGGCCAGAGCCGACAAAACCGTACCGACCAGATACGAAATGGCCATCAGAATGTTGCTTGCGGGATTTCCAGTCCAAATAGGGTGGGGGAGGAAAATGAGAATCAGCAATGCAGCGACGCCAGCGAAGCGAGCGAGGATTTGGTATTCACGTCTGAGAAATGTGTTTGCCCCTCTGCGTATGTACTCGCCGATTTCAGCGATACGAGCATTGGAAGACGGTTGTGCCTTCACCCAGGTGTAGAGCCACCCAGCCATGCCAAGAGCCAGGGCGGAGATAAGAACGGCAATAACCTGAACCATGGAAAGAGAGATTTCAAACATTCAAAGACCCCCTTGCTGATTGGATTTTATTAAATTTGGACATTTTTACTCTATTTTAATACAATGAAATAAAAACTTCAATTGTTTTCATGCAGGTTCTCCAAAATTTACATGAGTATTATTATAATTATAGTTAAATATAACAAACTTTTTTGGGAATTTATAACATGCGTAATATTACTTTTTTCTTCTTTATTCGCTCAAATTCGACTTTTTGTGCTTGAATTTAGTCTAAAAAGATTCCTGTTTCGACAAAGCTGCTAAACGGGAGCCTTTGCCCGCTTCATAAGAAGGGCGGCGGCATAGGATACGCAAGGTACGGTAAGTACAATTCCCAAAGAGCCCGCCATGCCCTGAAGTATTTCAATTGCGATAAAATCCGTGTTTATAAGCTGCAAAAAGGGGATGTCGTAAGCCCGGGTAAGGAGAAGCATGTTGAGGGAGGAGCCGGTAAAGGCCAGAATAAGGGTATTGGCCATGGTTCCAATGGCGTCCCGGCCCACGTTCATACCCGAAGCGAACAAAGCCTTTACAGTTAGGCTTTCATTGTGGCTGTGAATTTCATGTACGGCGGAAGCAACGGACATAGCCACATCCATTACCGCACCCAGTGACGAGATGAGTATGCCGCAGATAAGAAGGCCGCTTATGGTAAGGCCGCCTGAAGTGGCATTGAGGATGAGGGCTTCCGCCTCGCCGGTATTAAAGCCGTTGAGAGAAGCCAGGTGCCCCGCCAGCGCTGCTCCCGCCCCTGCCGTGAAAACGCCTGCGGCACAGCCTATAATCGCTGCCAGGGCCTTTTGTGTAAAGCCGTCAAGGAGAAACAGGCATACCACGATAGTGACGGCGGTGATGCAAACGGTTGCAAGTATGGGATTCACTCCCCTCATGATAAGAGGTATAAGAAGAAGCCACAGGCTGACCAGGGTAAAAAGAAGTCCTGAAAGCGCCATAATACCTTTTTTTCCGCCGATAACTGCCATGGCAAGGGCAAATATCAGGATGAAGGCCCCAAGTACGGTGCTCCGGTTGTAGTTGAACATGAGGGGGTAAATGGTGCCGTCATCGTTAAAGGCAAGGCGTACAATAATTTTATCTCCCGCTTTTACATCCACATTGGCTAGGGCGCTTAAATAATTGGTTAGAACCATGGTTTCGCCCTTATACTGACCGGTCCGAATTTCAATTTCCAGCTCCTGTCTGCCCAGCCTTCTTCCCTCGGAACGTACATAATCCGGTGCTGCGTCATCATATTGAACACCCAAAACCCTTGCGGAGGCAAAGAGCATTTTACTGGCAGAGGAGGGAGTGGCCTGGGGGTCAGGCCGGTTCAGGAAGACCATCATCACAATAA
>JAEXPO010000221.1 GCA_023446675.1 Bacillota bacterium
CTGGGAGACAGGCCAAAACGGCTTTTGAAATGGCGGCTGAAATACAAAGCATCCCCGTAACCCACACGGCAGCTTATTTCTTTGATGCTGAAGGAAGTCGATTGGAGCAATTTAATTGCTGTATCCATTCGGCAGGCAATTAAATATTCTATGGGGCTTATCCCTGCATACCGCTTGAAAATATGGGCAAAGTACTTTCTGCTCATTCCGTATCTGTTACCTAATTCAAGCAGGGTAAGGGGCTCCGAACAGTGCTGTTCCATGTACGACTTTGCATCTTCTGCCACGCAGTGTATGTTGTCCCGCCTAATATCCAGTGCGCTTGAGAACATCTCCGTTAAAATAGAATAAGTTAACATCTTTGCTTGCAGCAATGCATTCCCATCAATTTCAGGATAGGCTCTTTGGGATAGTTGGGACAATTTTTGAAGCATCAGAAAAATACCGGGCTTACTTCCTGTTTCCAGCTCATAAGAAGAGTTCATGTAGCCTTTATCAGAGCCGGTGCTTGTATAAGCCAGTTCAAAAAGCCTGGCAGGGCCGCCGTTTTCATTTTTTGCTGTGAAAGGCTTGTCAGGAGCGCAATGTATGACCCGGCTGGGACGAAAGGCAAAGGGCTTGCCTTCTAAATAAATAGTCGCCTCCCCACCAAGAGAAAAGATAAAAGAAGAAAACCTTGTGCTGTACTCCGATTCTCTGTGACCGGCCGCATACTGTTTATAGTGAGCGCCGCAGGGACTGAAAGGCATCCGTGCATATTCCTCCGCCATTTCATTTAAATTAATACTCATACTTATAGCTCCGCTCAAGTGTATTCTACTAAAAAATTTTCTGCGGCATTCAAAAAGGCAAGAATGGTTAGATGATGCTAACTTTATAATATCATACCATGCTTTGATAAGCTCCACAAGAAAAAGGCAGGACTATTCACGGGGGCGAGTTACCATCTTTCAGGGTGAGGAGGGATATGACTAAAGTGAGCGTCCAGGTCCCTGCTTTATAGGTGGCCCTTTACGCTATATAAAGGCTTTGTCATACAGGGAAAATCACTCAAGCATCAAATTTTGAGCTTAATTTGAGCTTGAGGTGTATATTTAAAAGTATATAGGTACAAGCAGTTACTTTAGATCGAGAGGCTTATACGGTATGAAAATTTTAATGATAGAGGACGAAAAGCGCTTATGCGAGGCCATGAAACGCATACTTAAAGCAAATCATTATTTGCTTGATATTGCCAATGACGGGGAGTACGGCCTTGAATGTGCCATGACAGGTACTTACGACATTATTATTCTGGATATCATGCTTCCTAAAATGGATGGTATATCAGTGTTAAAGAGACTTAGAAAAAACAGTGTCGCCACTCCTGTCATTATGCTGACTGCAAAAGGCGAAACGGAAGACAAAATATGGGGATTGGACAGCGGTGCGGACGACTATTTATCAAAGCCCTTTTCGACAGAAGAGCTTTTGGCACGGCTGCGGGCTTTAGGGCGAAGAAAAGCTGATTTAGTATCTGACGGGGTTCATCGTGTTGGTGATGTTGAATTGTATCCAAGCACACTGGACATGAAAAGCACCTTCCATTCAGTAAAATTAACGGCAAAGGAATACCAGCTTATGGAGCTGCTAATGCTGCGAAACGGAATGTTAACATCTAAAACCAGGATAATAGAAAAAATATGGGGCTACGATTCGGAAATAGACGAGCACAGCGTAGAAGTCTATATTTCTTTTCTGAGAAAAAAGCTGGGGCTTATTAAAGCACACCTCACCATTCAGTCGGAACGGGGAGTTGGCTATAGGCTGAAAGAGTGAGGGGGCTTTCTATGTTCAGAAAATTGAGAAACAGGTTCCTAATATCCAATTTACTTCTTACCTCTCTTGTGCTTTCAGGTACATTTACCGCGCTGTTTTCCATCGTCTACTGGAACGCGCGGCATGAAGCCGAACAAAAATTGCTGGCGCTGCCGGCCTGTGCCGAACAAAATGGCATAACTCCAGTTCCCGCAGCGGGAAGTGTTGTTCGATATATAACCGATATCATTATAAATGGTGAGCATCTAGGCAGCTCTGTCTTTTTTAAAATAACGGTGTCCGCTGAGGGTGAACTCAGTAAAACCAATTCTGATTATGGGATGATGGAGGACGCTTATAAAAAGGCAGCGTATACGGCCTGGGAACAACAAAGTATTCATAAGGTCATTTCAATAGGAACGACAAAATGGCAGGCTAACAGAGTGCCATCCTCCGAAGCTAAAAATGAATTTGATATTTACTTTATGGATGTAACAGCTTCACAGAAGCTATTGACAAATCTTTTTTATATCTTTTTGGGAATAGCGCCGTTAACACTGCTGTCCGTTTTCCTAATAAGCAAAAAAACGGCCAACAAAGCCGTATATCCCATATCTGATGCATGGGAGAAGCAGCGGCAGTTTGTAACGGACGCTTCCCATGAGCTAAAGACGCCCCTGGCAATTATCAATGCCAATGCGGATGCTCTTTTACTTGATATAGAGGCCGGTCCTGAAAGCAGAAAAAAATGGATTGGATATATTAAGGATGAAGCGTTCAGGATGGCAGAGCTGGTTAATGAGCTTTTGTATTTAGCTAAAATAGAGGGTGACTCCAACC
This sequence comes from Bacillota bacterium, assembly GCA_023446675.1. Lineage (GTDB taxonomy): Bacteria > Bacillota > Clostridia > DSM-8532 > DSM-8532 > DTU059. The sequence goes on from JAEXPO010000221.1 coordinate 2,638, forward strand.
GTGAGGTCTATTCGGAATTTGATTTTGGACAGTGCATTACGGATATTTGCATTGCTGCGGAAGCTATGGTTTATGAAAAAAAGATTAACCTTCAATGGGAAATTGAAGAAAATATAAAGCTTTTCAGCAGCGAGGGTAAGGTGAAAAATCTCCTTTCTATTTTAATGGATAATGCCATAAAGTATACAAATGAAGGCGGCTATATCCATATCAGGCTAAAAAGGAAAAAATCCGGCGCAGAAATGCTGATTGAAAACAGCGGAGAGGGAATTTCAGGCGAAGCCCTGCCTCATATTTTCGACCGTTTTTACAGAGCTGATAAGGCTAGGGAAAACGAAGACGGCAGCTATGGATTAGGGCTGGCAATTGCCAAAAGCATATCGGAGCAGCTTGGCGGAAAGCTTGCCGCAGCCAGTATTCCCAATGAAAAAACAACGTTTGCCTTTCAAATAAAAACCAATCGCTAAAAATACGGTTTAAGCCTTAGGAGAGAATGATCATTCTCTCTTTTTTTGCGCTTCATTTGAGGATGGCTTGATATATTCAACAGGTAATAAACAAATAGGGAGGCATGACACAAATATGAAAAAACGAGTAATGGCAATACTTACCGGGGTGTTCCTTTTAGCGGTGGCACAGTTGACAGCGTGCGGCTTGGAGAACACTTCCCAGGATGCGACCGTATATACGGAGCATACAGACGAAATGATGGGAATTACTCTCAAGCTGCCCCAGAAGGAGCTGGATGACTGGACGGTTCTTTACGGCCCCTTTGACCAAAGCGTTGACCGGGGTGAATATGCGCCTGTTGACGGCAGCTATC
>JAEXPO010000254.1 GCA_023446675.1 Bacillota bacterium
GCCTTTAAGGGATAGCCTTCAAAATTGGATTCCGGCGTCTGGGCCCCCGGTGATGCCGTTGATTGAGCATTTCCGGGAGTGGGTGTCTGGGAACTCATACCCGGCGAATCGCCGCATCCCCCCAGCATGGCTGTCAGCAGAATAGCTGCCACCACAATACGTCCTTTTTTCATCATACATCCTCCTGTTATTTATTTTTAATTTAAGGACTGACAACAACAAGGAATGGACTTAAAGGAATATCTCTCTAAGATGTGCAACAATTAAGATGGGCATTGGTGCTTTTCCCATCTTTATATGTAGAAATGCTTATTCATTTTTAAATTCAATGAAGGTTTCAGGGCTGACATCCATGGCACGGCAAATAGCTCTTAATTCATCAACATACATCGTCTTACGGCCATTCATCATGGCGCTGAAGGTAGCTATCGGAATCTTCGCTTTTTGTGCAACTGCTACCTGTTGAAAGCCTTTGTCATCCATGTAAGCCCGCACTTTTTCGTAAACACGCATTGCCCCATCTCCTTTTCAAGAATTTCTGGAATAGTTACATATTATATCCGCATTTCTGGATTGTCAATACAATATTACAGAAATTCTTGAATATTTTATTGACTTTTTAGTAATTCTATATATAATCTAGGGAGTAGGTGATTGTTGTGGGATATGAAATCGGGCCTAGGTTACGAAAATATCGGGAGGAAAAGGACCTAAGCCAGAAAGAGTTTGCAAAAAGAATCGGGGTCAGCAACAGCAGGGTCTCCAATTGGGAAAAGGGCATAAATCGCCCTGATGTGGATATTCTCTCAAGAATTTGTGAGATTCTTGAGGTGTCCCCCAGTGAGCTTCTGGATGTGCGTTTGTCGGAAGAGGATTTGAATGATCAGGAAAAAAAGTTAATTGTACAATACCGAAAAAAACCCCATCTCCAGCTGGCTGTCAATATCCTTCTGGGGATAGGGGACGATGCTTCCTCTTATGGACAGGAAGACGATTTATCGGGTAAATAACCCCGCCTTTGATTAGTTGTTTTTTCTTTCCGTTCTTTGCTCCACATTACGATGATTGCAAACCTGAACGGGCACCAGAGCGTGCCCGTTTTTATCCGTGCACCAGGCTTGGGACTGAAAGGCTAAAAAGACCCCTGTCCATCGCCCCTCGCCTGCAAAATGGATAAGCAGGCCCCCATCCTGCCATACTCCGTCATCCTGCCTCCACCTTGAGTGGTTTCCCTGATTCATATGGACATTGTGAAGACCTTGTCCATAGCATTCTCCAAAAGCATACAGCGTGCCGTTTCGTTTGCGGCACCGCTCAATGATCTGCTGCAGCTTGTCGTTAAGATCATTATTTGCTCCTCCCCGGGACGGAGGAAGGGGAAGCATACGGGAGGGCGAAAAATGTCGTCCCCGAATATAATCCAGCCCCAGCTCCCCATACTCTTCTTCCATCTGGGTAAAGCCCCAGGGAAGCTCCATCAGGCGATTAACCCACTGCTCCTTTAAAAAGCTGTCGCGAAGAAGCTTTCCGCCTTTTCGGCTTCCGGTTTCCGGGTTCCTGTCAGGCAAGACGCTTCGGCTTCTTTGCTCATTATAAGATCCCTTCACAGGAATGTTCTCACTTATTAGATAAAGCACCTCAGAAGGCTTTTCATAAGATTTAATGTTGATTTGGATATCAAAAAGCTGGTCTCCGCCTTGTACCTTGACCCTGTAATGGGGCGACGAATCCCAGGCTTCACTGCGTATATCGGATTCCACCCTTCCTTTAAGAACACCGTAATTATGAAGCGGCATGATTCCCTCCGTTTAGCATTTAATTGTCCCTTACCGCCGGATATTCCGCCTCTTCCGGCCTGGCCTGCTGCCGGTTTCTGTACTTTACGGGAGGAATACCCTGTTTCTTTAAAAAAAGGCGATTAAAATAGGTAACGTTTCGAAAACCGCAGGCAAGGGCTATTTGTATAACACTCATTCCTGTGGATAAAAGCAGATCCACCGCTTTTTCCAATCGGACCTCATTTAAATATTCATGAAAGGTCATTCCAATTTGCTTTCTGAATAGGCTTCCAATATATTTCTCATTGATATAGTACAAGCCCGACAGATTTTTAAGCGTAATATCCTGCATGTAATGGGTTCGAATATAGCTTTCAAATATGGAAACCGCCCAATGGCGGCAGGAGGCTTCCCCTTGAGGCCTTGTGCCTGTTATCGGATAAAGAAGACGGATGTAGCTGTCCAGAATATCTGAAAGCTTTATAAAGTCTGCGCCAATCTTGTTGCTGCCATCTTTCGCTTTATTCACGGTCACAGCCTCATCCAGGTGAGGCAAAAGGGCTTTGTCATTCACTCCTGTCAGCCGGCAGGCTTTTGTCAGGCGGCGAAGCGCCTCCTCCTTGTTAAAAAGAAGGTTGCCCACATAAATGATGCATTGGGTTTTGTCGCCTACCACCACAGGCCGGGCTATTTCATACAGGCCATATGCGCAATAGCCGCTGAAGCTTTTACGATGAACCACAGCGCGGTCATTGGCGTGCATTTTGCAGCTCATACAAAGCCTGTAGCCTCTGGCCGTACTTTTGGCCACGTCACAAAAGGGTTTGGAGTGAACCCGGTGGGCAAAATCAAGGGACAGGGCCTCCGTGTTTAGCAAACCCGATACATCATGGATGCTGATATGGGCTCCCGTTTGTCTTGAAAGAAGAGTTACCAGCGTATTCAGCTTTTCAAAGGCCTGGCTCACAGCTCACCCTCCCCCTTGCGACTTCCAAAATAGAGGTATCTTTTTTGTTTTTATGTTATTGCAAAGCTTTAAACCTATAAAAAATTCTTACAATCAACTTCATTGTATTTAAATTCTTTCCTTTGTTCAAGCATAATCTGGCCTTACTATAAGATTTGAATACCGGGCTATGATACAATACCCCACGTAATCCCGGATAATTCGTGTAAAGCTAATTCAGGGATGAAAGGAACAGGAGGATTTATGAAAAGCTACAATCTCATTGTTGTCGGAGGCGGTTTTGCAGGTGTGGCGGCAGCTATCAGCGCAGGCCGTGCAGGACTTTCGGTGCTGCTCATTGAAAAGGCAAACTGTCTGGGAGGCGCAGCCACCAATTGCCTTGTTAATCCCTTTATGCCCAATCACACTCCCGTAGAGGTAAATGGAGAAAAGAGGGATATTCACCTGAGCCAGGGGCTATATAAGGAAATCCTGGAGGAGCTTGGCCATTTCAAGGCTGCTACCTCAGGCTGGGCACCGGCCTTCCATGAGGAGTACTTAAAAATCGTTCTCAACCGTATGGCCCTTGAAGCAAAGGTTGAAATTCTTTATCATTCCTACCTTTCTGATATTAAGAAAAGCGGAGAGCGCATTGAATCTGTTACCGTTGTCAACAAATCGGGCAAGCAGGAATTTTTTGCGGACACCTTTATAGATGCTACCGGGGATGCGGATCTTGCCGTGTTGAGCGGATGCCCCCATCGTTTGGGCCGTGAAGCCGACGGCCTTTGCCAGCCCATGACCCTTTGCTTCCGTGTGGGCGGCGTGGATCTTGAAAAATTCAAAGCTACCCGCGGCACCATCAACAGCCTCTATCAGGAGTTCCAGGCTTCCGGCAAAATAAAGAATCCCCGTGAAAACGTTCTCATTTTCCACACCCTGCTGGACGGTGTGCTCCACTTTAATTCCACACGAATTGTGAAGCTCAACCCGGTTGACGCTTTTGATCTTACCCGTGCCGAAATCATGGCAAGGGAACAGGTTCTGGAGCTGTTCAACTTTATGAAGGAAAATATCGACGGCTTCCAGAACAGCCAGCTTCTTATAACAGCCGCTGAAATCGGTGTGCGGGAAAGCCGCATGATTGACGGAGACTATATCCTTACCGGCAAGGATCTTGTGGACTGCGTTAAATTTGACGATACCATTGCCGCAGGCAACTACGATATTGATATCCATAATCCTGAAGGCAGCGGTACAAGCCACTACTACTTCCCGGCAGGGCAGTACTACACCATCCCCTACCGCTCCCTCATCCCCACGGGAACGGATAACCTGCTGGTAGCCGGGCGCTGCATTTCTGCGGATCACGAAGCCCAGGCCTCCATCCGGATTATGCCCATTGTCTGCACGCTGGGCGAGGCTGCAGGTTCTGCCGCCGCACTGGCTGTAAAAGCGGGGGGATCCGTTCGCAAGATAAATATAACCGAGCTTCAGAGCAATCTTGTGAAGAACGGTGCTTTTATTAAGTAAGAGAGTATGTGTGCCTGTCGGCAAAGCGTAAAAAGGGGACTTTCTTTAAGAGGGGTAAGGCTTATTACAGGCCTTGCCCCTTTTATCTGTTCGTCAATCTATACGCCATTCTAACGGTTTTATTTATAGGCTTGATTTTGCCTGTATAGGCAATACAAATCAAGAAAGCCTAATTACGAATAGATACTCACACTTAAAATTATCCCACTGGCAAATTAGCCTGAAACCTCTGTATTTAGGTTTGCTTAAATCGGATTCCAGAAGTTCTGCACTATTCGTTCCTATTCTAATGAAATAAATGTTCTCATTTATTTCCAAATTCCTGATTTGCGCATTCCCATATTTATTTCTTCCACTCTCCATAAAAATGTAATAATCGTATAATTGAGCTTCTGGAGGAGGATCCTTTTTAAATATTATTTCAATAGTGTCATTAGCGTTTAAAAGAAGTACGGTAGATGTATCTATTAACTCTTTGAACTCATGTGCTAAATCTGCCTCATCCTGTATAGTGATGATTTTTTGATATTCGATTTTATTTATAGCGCTTAGTATTTCAATATCAGACAATTTAGCCTTTTCCTTTTGATAGACTAAACAAATTATGACCATAAGTAATAACATGACTAAAAAATAGAGTAATTTTGTTGATTTCATTATTATCTTGTCTCCTTAGCAAATAAAGCGAATAAAGCGAAGACTTATACTGCAAAATAGACTACTCCGCCACTCCACTCTCCAGCAGGGGCAAAATTTAACCATGAATTCCATATTGTTTATTATTTGTATAAATAGTATTTTATAATATATCTTTAGTCAAGAAATTTATATCATTAGCTATTTCACAGAAATGCCGGCTGGGCAACAGAGACTTTAAAACCTCCCTTAAGGCAACCGCCCTAAAAGCGGGGCCCTTTATCTGGACGGCGAACCCTACCGTTACTCCTCAAAAGCGCTTCTGGCGTTGAGAAGCAGGGTGGGCATCGTTTTTCAGGATCCGGACAATCAGCTTTTCAGCGCCGATGTTTACGGCGAAATCGCCTTTGGCGCTTTAAACCTGGGTCTTCCGGAAAAGGAGGTGCGCAGGCGGGCAGAAAAAGCTTATTGCCATTGCCGACGTACTTGTGATGGAGCCCGATATCATCCTCCTGGACGAGCCCTCTGCGGCCCTGGATCCTCACAACGCCCGTCTGGTGGACCATGTCATCGATTCTCTCAGCCTCAAAGGCATTACGGTCATCCTTTCCACCCATGATGTGGACAGGGCTCTTACATGGGCGGATTCCATCGTCCTTTTTGACAAGGGCAGGGTACTTGCCAAAGGCGCTCCCTGTGATATATTAAAGGATGAGACACTGCTTATTAAGAGCAGCCTGAAAAAACCGGCGGTTCTGTCCCTTTTTCTTGCCCTTTGCGATAAAGGCCTGCTTCCTGCCGGGCTTCCCGTCCCCCGCTCCGACAGTCAGCTTTTGGAATACATAACCGGGCATATGAACCCACGGCAACAGAAAGGTCTTTGAATAATGGAGAAAAAACGGGCTTACAGCTTTTTCAGTCATAAGGAATGCGAGTATTTTCCCTGTCATAAAACCGATGATCCGGACAATTTTAACTGCCTGTTCTGCTATTGTCCCCTTTATGCTCTGGGAGGAAGCTGCGGAGGAGATTTCACTTATACCGAAAAAGGCATCAAGAACTGCACTCCTTGCCTTGTACCCCATAAAAGAGATAATTACGCCTATATCATCGGGAGGTTTAGTGAGCTTGCCGAAATAGCAAAAAAAAAGCCCCTTTGAACCCGCCACACAGCAGCGAATTCCTGTATTTAACAGGAAATTAACAATGATTTGAGTTACGGCTGATAGCATCATTGGTATCCCTCCTATATAATAGAAGCCGTCAGATGGATTATTATTACAGCCTTTACAATTAGGGAATACGAGGCAAGCGCATGGTGTCTGCATCCTTTGAATACAGCCAGGAAGAGCATGAGGAGCTGGAGCGTATTATCCGTGAGGATGATATTTATACGGTATTCCAGCCCATTGTTAACTTAAGGACAGGGGCCATTCTGGGCTATGAAGCCCTTTCACGCTGCCAAAGCTCTCTTTTTGAAGGGCCCCAGGAATTATTCGAGGCAGCCAGGAACTACAACCGCCTCTGGGATCTGGAACTGGCCTGCCGAAACAAGGCCCTTATGAACTATTCCAGGTACCGGCTGGACTCCTATCTCTTTCTCAATGTGGATCCCCATGTCATTAATGATGAAAAATTTAAAAGCGGCTTTACTCTGGAGTTTTTACGCCAGTATGGCATCGGTCCCTCAAAGCTTGTTTTGGAAATTACGGAAAGAAGCTATATCAATAACGGGGATTTATTTACTGCCGCAGTCAATCATTACAAAAGCCAGAATTACAGTATTGCCATTGATGACGCAGGCTCAGGCTATTCCGGCCTCAACCTTATCGCCGAGCTTCAGCCCCGTTATATCAAGCTTGATATGAATCTGGTGCGAAATATCCATAAAAGCAAGCTCAAAAGCGCTTTAATCAGCGCCATGCAAAAGTTTGCCGACGACTGCAACGTTGCTCTTATCGCCGAAGGCATTGAAAATGTGGACGAGCTCACCGCTCTGCTTGAAATCGGCGTCCATTACGGGCAGGGCTATTTTCTTGCCCGCCCGGCACAGGAGCTTCCCCGGATAAACGAGCCCGTGCTTGCCGTTGTTGAAACCTTTAATAATCATAAGCGCTATGACAACAGCCATGCCTATTTCAGCATCGGCAATATCGCCCTGCCGGGCGAAACCCTTTCCATCCACGATAAATGCCAGCTTGCGGATCAAATTTTCAGGAGCAGCGATGAGCTTTACGGAATCGCCGTCCTGGACGGCAGCCGGGTTGCCGGGCTTTTGTCCCGTATAAGCTTTTATGCCAGGCTGGCCTCCCAGTACGGTTATTCCTTATACACCAAACGAAGCGTTACACTTATTATGGACAAGGATCCTCTGGTGGTGGACTATTACACGGACATTGACGTGGTATCCGCCATTGCGGTGGAACGCAGCATGGAAAAAATATACAATTCCATTTTAGTTACCCGAAACGGCGAATATTACGGCACTCTGACCATCCGAGATATTCTGGAAAAGGTCTCCGAGCTAAAAATAGAAACCGCCAAGCAGCTCAACCCCCTCACCAGCCTGCCGGGGAATGCTACCATACAAAAGCGTCTTGTCCAATTGATGGAGCATCCCACGGATAAGGAAATTATCCTTTATATCGATATTGATTATTTTAAAATATACAACGATACCTATGGCGTACTAAAGGGCGACCAGTTTATTCAATTTGTGGCCTCCTGTATTCAGCACGCCTTTGACGACCTTCAGAACATGCCCTCCTTTGTGGGGCATATTGGCGGCGATGATTTTATTGCAGTAACCAAAAGGGAGGTTGCCTGGGAGATAAGCAACAAAATCATTGAGCAGTTCGAGCAGGCCAAGCCATCCTTCTATGATGCGGAAACCTTAAAAAAAGCTTACATAACAGCCAGGGACAGAGACGGCTGCATTGCAAACTTTCCTCTTTGCACTCTGTCCATTGCAGGCATCAGCCCCTCCTCCAACGGAAGCCGTACCATTTATGAGCTGACGGAGGCCGCCGCTTCCGTGAAAAAGCGCTGCAAGGCGGTTAAGGGCAATGCCATCATCATTGCATAAGCTTTTATCATTTGTGTGACCAATACTTCTATCACTCCTGTGACCAGGGTAAACGTATACGAAAAATAGGGAAAGTAATTAATTGTGTGACTTCCCCAAAAAAGCGTGCTGTTCTTCCTGGAGGCAGCATTGGTTCGCGCCACGAGCCTTTCAAGCGAGGATCAGCAAGCCGACTGTTTGAGCGGAGCGAGTTTCGGCTTGCCCGAGCAAAAACGACTGCCGCTCTTTTCGCGAGCCACCGCTGCCGGAAGGAAAACAGCGCGCTTTTTTAGCCTGCTCTACCAAAAATGACGCTATTTGTATATGCGATTGCCCTGCTCCTGTGACTTAACCCATTGACAGTCTCCGCATGGAAATCCATAATAATACTTGAACCTGTATTACAGGCAGACATCTATCCGCATTATAAACAAGGGTAGAAGGAGTATATTCAGCCATGCCAATAAAAAAAATTGTCAGGAAAAGCATTGGGGATCAGGTTTTTGAACAGCTAAAGGAGCAAATTCTCAACAATGAATGGCAGCGGGGCGAGAAAATGCCCTCTGAAAATGAGCTTGCCTCTCTGTTCGGAGTGAGCCGCATCACCGTACGCCAGGCTCTTCAGAAGCTGACGGCCTTAGGCCTTATTGAAACCCGGCCGGGAGAGGGCTCCTTTATTAGTAATGCCGTTCCGGGCACTTCCATGCAGCCCCTTATTCCCGTGGCTTATTTAAGTGATAACGCCCTCATGGAGGTTCTGGAATTCCGATGGCTTCTTGAAGGAAATGTGGCGGGACTGGCAGCCATGAAGGCCGACGGCCAAAGCGTGGCGGAGCTTGAAAAGGCCTATGCAGCCATGGAACAGGATAAAGAGGATTTGGAGAGCTTTTCAAAAGCCGATCTTCACTTTCACCTGCTGCTGGCCCGCATGACTCAGAATCCCCTCATCGTACAAACCTTTCACATTATTCAGGATGTACTGGCAGGAGCTTTTTCCAGGATCGTTTCAAAACGGGGAAATACTGCCGGACTCCATTACCACAGGCTTATTCTGGAGGCGGTACGAGCCGGAAATGCCGGTGAGGCAAAGCGAATAATGGATGAGCACATGGAGGATTTGTTAAAAACCTATAGAGAGACATCCAGGGAATAGCAGCTAGGAGCCCCTGTACCGACAAGGGGAAAAACTATAAAAATCATACAGGCAGGAGTGTTTATATGGCGGATTCAATAC
>JAEXPO010000268.1 GCA_023446675.1 Bacillota bacterium
TCCAATGTCCCTATAAAACAAGTTGTAGCAACCTGGCGATTGTAACATAGCATAATAATAGGTTCTAATAGCAAAGGAGATTCTAGCGGTGAGTGAATGCGATTTAGAAAAAATAGATATATTTACCAAAAGAATACTGTCTAAAGCCCTTCTTCCCTGTACTCAAGAAGTATTCCAGGAGGCTTATAATTCTTTGGGCCAGCCTATCGGAGAAAAGCTGCCTTTGACATTGTATATCATTAATAACGGCTCTTTTCCTGCGGCAGTTCCCTTTCCAGGCTCACCTGTACGCTGTGTAAAGTTGTACAAGCGGATTATGAGTCCTGATTTTCCTCAAAACACATTGATTTGTACTCAGAAATCACGTGTTACCTTGAGATTCCAGCTTATACTTGTGGTTGAATTTGAGGATGGTACGGCGACACTTTTGAATCTGCCCCAAAACCTGTCCAACAACCTCAACTTCAACCCGCTAACAACCAGGGCCTTTGTTGAAGATACTGTGATAAATGCAGCCGGTATCCCTGTTATCCAGCGTCAAAGCGAAAAGCAGCCTTATGAAACTTTGGTTATACTAAGCACGGGTGTAAACGAATACACCGTGTTCGAGTATGTGATCACCATACCCTTCTCGCTCTTCTGCAATAAGATTAAGCCCTGCTACCTGGATGATCCCAGCCTGGAGTCCATAATACTCTTAAGATGCCTGAACAGTGATATTGAGGTATTTGATCCGGTACAGGTGCCAACTACTGCGGACGGAAGTCTAAGCGTATGGACGACAGAGGTATCCATCTCCGTTTTCGAAGACATCACCGATAAGCTTGGCATTGATGATGACATCATCCTCTATGGTTTCCCTGAAAACAAATGCTGAACATACAATCAAAGCTCGGGGGCATCCCCCCCTCCTTTTTTAGTCAGATTTGCATACGCAAATGGCTGCAATAAAAGAAAAAGGGAAGATTCTTTCATGTAGCAGGTACACGAAAATCTTCCCTTTTTGTTATCGTATTTTATAATTAATTAAATATCCGTTTATAAGAAAATACGCCTGGCCCTTGAAAAGCTCCTGTCTATTGTCACTTTGCGGATAGTCCCTTTAAAAGGTGCTCCACCAGATTCTTAAAGTCATAGACCTTTCCATTGGTCAAATCATAGCGTTCCTCATCGGAAACATAGGGAATGCCATATTCCGCTCCTCCGGAGGTTGCAAAAAGGATATAATCCATACCATAGCGAATATCAAGTACTACCGGAGTAGAAACAGCCTGCGAACCGGAAATTTCCTTGATAGCACTTTTCGCTTCGGTGACATTGTACAGAAGGTTCATACCCTCCGGCTTTTCAGAAACCAAGGTATTATCCATGTAAATCCATGTTCTGCCTTCCGTGTCTGTAGCCGTTGTACCTCTGACAGACACTCTGACAGTATCGTCCGTAAGCTCCGGCATCAAAGAATAGGATAACAAAGCAGAAAGGTTTCCATTGGAATCATATAACGGTGTGGCATAATATCCGCTGTCGTCGACAAGCTCCTTGTAACTGTTTACGCCCTCAAGGCCCTTCACGGTTACTTTATCTGAAACGGTACCGTATACCGTAAATACTTCATTGTCGTTTATAGCATACGCTACACTTTTTTCTGTATTGTAGCGCTTCAAAATGCTTTCAGCAGCTTCCTTTGCATTGCCCGAGTTCGCCCCGTTAAAGCCTGGAACAGCTAAAACCGAGGAGCCAAGCGAATTGAGCGCAGCAGAATTTGCTTGTTCGCTAAAGGTTATGATGATTCTGTCAGCATCCGACTCACTGGGCTCTGCCGACTTACCGCTGCTACCTGTATGGGGTGGCTCTTCAGAGTAAAAAGCCGAAGCTTCAGGGGAATCAGCTGCCGTCGGTGCCGGCGATGGTGCGGCATCTGCCGTATCACCGCTGTATTCCTCCTTGTGAGCATCGGATCCGTTATCAAATGCAACAATTCTCCCCGTTTCTTTACCTTCCTGACTTTCGCCTGCTGCAGCTGCTTGATTGCCGGGCATGCTGCTTTTCATGGCTAAATCCTTTAATGGAAAGGATATATAGAACAAACTTACCACCAGGGCGCAAGCAGCTGCTGAAGCCAAGCTGCCAATAACAAAGCGGTTCCGGGATATTCCAAAAATCCGGGCTTTCGTCTTTTCTTTCTCTAGCTCATTAAGGCAGAGCTCAAGTGTTCTGCTTCTCAGTTCATCGGAGGCTTTCATGCTATGAAGTCCATCCTTTAATGCCGCTTTAAGTTCATCCTCATTTATAGCCATAAGCCTCACCTCCCATTCTGTCATGAAGCAAATTGCGTGCTTTGAAAAGCCTGCTTTTTACTGTTCCCGCAGGTATCTTTAAAACGCGTGCGATATCCTTAACATCCATTTCCTGATAATAATAAAGCTGTACAATCTCTCTGTACTTATCAGGCAAATCAAGTACTGCCTTAACAACTTCCTGACGTACCTGCTTTCTTTCAATCAGTTCCTCGGTACCGCCGTCACCTGTATAATTAAGAAAATCATCGGTAACAACAACACGTTTCTTCCAAGCGCTACGCATGTAATCACGGCAAATATTTACAGCGATACCTACAATCCACGTTTTCTCGCTGCAATCGCCTCTGTACCGTTCATAGGAACGGCATACCCGCAGGAAGGTTTCCTGATATACGTCTTCGGCAAGCTCTTTCGATTTTAATATAACATAGGCAGTACGCAGAACATCATTGCCATATTCTTCCACCAATCTGGTTATTTCATCCATTGTATGTGCAGGAGCCAACTTCAAGCCTCCCTACTTCATTTTATTTGACGCAGGTCCTTATCTTCGGTTCATTTATTGCTTATACTTATAAAACAGTTTATGCTGCGTTTTCTTCTCAGTCTAAATTATTTTTTGTGCAGAACTTGAAATGATATGATTACCTATCAAGCTCATATGTACATAAGAATCCAATCTTACTCATACGTAAAAATTATATCGAAATAAACGGTATGAATCCAGTATCTTGAAAAGATTTCAGGATTTTTTAAGAAATTGTATGAAAAAACAAAAAACGGAAGCACAAAGGAGGGATGGCGGGAAATCCTCCTTTGTGCTTCCGGAAGCTACCGGCAGATGATTCTAATGGAAATCCGGTACTATGCCCCTCTGGTCCAGGGACATGCAACGCGGCAGCTATTGCAGTTATTAACATCAAACCCCCTCGCATTTGTTACATAAGTATACTGTCTGCACAGCTTCTGATTAACTGTAACTCCATCAAGGGCTTTCTGGGGACAGGCATCAAGACATCGCCGGCAATTATCAATACACAGGTTCTCAGCGGGTGGGTCCGATTCCAGGCTAAGGTCTGTCAAAAGGGCGCCCAGATTGATAAATGAGCCGTGCTGCCGGTTCATAATGAGGGTATTTTTGCCCATGCTGCCGATACCTGCCAGCAGGGCTGCATGCTTCATTGAAAGAATACCTTTTCCTTCTCTTTTTTCCTCGTCCCAGTACTCATAGGGGTCGTCGCAGGGAACCGGCACAACCCGGCATCCCAGCGCCTCTATAGCGGGAGAAACCTCCGCAGCAATTCGATCCAGCTCGTTTTTCAGTGTATTATTGGCTTGAGTATAGGCTATTCTGGGGCTGACGTGCACCAAGCCTCTGGATAAAGGAAGAGCATAGGCGATAACCGATTTGCATTCTTTAAAGATATCTCTTGGGTGAAATCCCCGGGGGGCCTCATTGAAGCTGTCCGCAGCGGCAAAACCGCACAGTGTTACTCCCCTGTCCCTGAATATTTTTTTGATTTTTTCCTTCATGGTCCTTCTCCTTTTGGTTACCTTTTTTATTGGCTCTATTTGTTATGACTAAGGCTAATGCCTTTGACTTTTCATTACTATCATAACGCGGAGCTCTTAATAGGTAAAACGAAAGAATCCGAACCAAATCATCGAAAATAGTGATATATAATTTCCTTATGTAAAGACCCTTAGCTGCCTGTACTTTTATAGTGTCTCACTCCAAAGTTCCATACACCAAAGGCAATAAGGAGAAATAAAAAACCCGCTGGCAAAGCCAGAAAACCCCGCCAGAAAGGCTCTCCCCACCCGCAGGCAGCCGATGCGGGGTAATAGCTTATAACAAGCATAGGCATAAAAAAGGTAAACATTGTTTTAAGCGCCCGAGGCATGTAGTCCATGGGACAGCGTACGACCTGATAGCTTGCGTTGGTAAAAATGTAAATCCAGTCCAGCCCCTTGATTGTAAAAAATGCAATCCCCGAGGTCATGACAAAAACGCCCGTATAGGTGAGAAAGCCTCCCGCCAGTGCCAGAAGAAGCATAACAATTTCCAATATCCCCGGCACAAAGCCCATTTTCCAGAGGCACCAGACCATGGCGGCCACCCCGCCTGCGACACGGGTTATCCGATGAATATGAAAGTATGCCGCAGCCACCTGAAGGCCAATAGGCTGGGGCCTCAGCAGAAGCCTGTCAAAATCCCCTGTGCGAAGCATGCTCCAGGGAAAATAGTCAAATCCGCGGCAAAAGGTTTCTGCAAGTCCAAAGGAGGTAACGGCTAAGGCATAAATAAAAAGAATGCGTTCCACGGACCAGCTTCCTATGCTGCCAAAGCGTGAAAACATAAGAATGAGTCCAATGGGATCCGTAACCACCACTAAAAGCACCTGAAGGATCATCATGGGCCAGCCCTTGTATTGAAGCCCTGCGAGTAAATTCATTTTAAGATATTTGAAATACAGCTTTATTTCCTTCATATCTAGCCTCCCTGCACCACAATGTTCTTAAGCCTTACAGCCATAAGCTGTTTACCCGCCAGAATAAATAAGAACGTCCACAGTATTTGAAGTCCGATGCTTCCAAAGGCACCGGAAGGGGACAATGTCCCTAAATAAAGCCTTGCAGGTATATCCAGATATCCTGCAAAAGGCTGGTACAATAAAAAACGCTGCATGGAATCCGGCCACAGCTGAAGCGGAAGGAATGCTCCCGATAAAACGCTGCCCACCAGCAGAATCATGTAGGCCGGTCCATTGCCCCAGCTGACATTGAGCCGAATGGAGCAGATTAGCATACCGAAGGAGGTGCACAAAAGAAAGGCACCGAACACGGATACCAAAGAGGCAAGAAAGCCCCCGACGGAAACGGGAGGACCCATGCCGTAGGCACCGGGTATTATTATTCCTACCGCAAGCATGGGAAGCCCGCGCCAGAACAAGGGAGTTATCCGCGTGGCCGCAATTTTTGCAAACCAGTGGGAATAAAGGTCCAGGGGCCTGCACAGCTCTATTCCCACATCCCCATTGTTAATTTTACTTAAAATCTCGCTGTCCAGATTCATGGGCTGCATAATGAAAAGGAACTGGGCAACCCAGCAATAGGTAATTACCTGCTTTAGACTAAGCCCGCTTAAAAGTCCCGCCTCCCTGTTGGCGGCATAAGTATAAAATACGGTATAAACCGTAATCTCAATAAGACACCAGAATAAACTGGTCGTGGCACCTGCCAGGCCTGCCATCCGGTATTGAAGGCCTTCGGCCAATTTTACTCGAAACAAGGAGGAACAGGCTCTCAGGGTGGAAACAAAAGGACTTCGCTTTTTCATAATCCCATCTCCCTGTACATGGACGCGATAATGTGATCTATGTTCTCGTCTTCAATGGCAATATCTCTTAAGGGTAGATTTC
>JAEXPO010000270.1 GCA_023446675.1 Bacillota bacterium
CCTTATTACCGATAAAGCCTTCCCCGAGACATGGCGGAATTGGCTGGACAGCCTTTCCCTTAAGGTCATTCGCGCCGATCAGGAATAATGTTCCCGTTTATTGACAACCTCCCCCGCCTGTGTGAAAATGAAAGTAATTATTATTATTCAGTAGCTTGATTTTGCTTTTAAAGCAAGTAATTGGTATTAATAAGGTTGAAAAAGGAGGACGGGGTATGAGAAACAAAAAAACAACGGGTGCATTAAACCTGAAGCAGCAGTTCAGACAGCATGGCTTTAAATATACGGCACAGCGGCAGGCGGTCATGGATGCTATTTGCGCTCATCCTGAGCTTCATATGAGCAGTGAGGAAATATATGAAATGCTTAAGCAGGAGTATCCCGACCTCGGTATAGCTACCGTTTACAGAACCCTGCTGCTGCTTGAAAAAATGCAGCTTATAAGAAAAACGGACTTTCTCGACGGGTGTACGCGCTATGAACTCTGTGATCGCAGCGGACATGCCCACCATCATTTGATCTGCACGGATTGCGGCGTGATCATCAATATGGAAGAGGATCTGCTGGATGAGCTTGAAAAACAGGTTTATACAAAGCATCGCTTCACTGTTAAAAACCACAGTGTCAAGTTTTACGGCTTCTGTGAAAAATGCGCATCCAGGAAAGATCTCCATGAGGATGATGCCTAATGCTTAACTTCAAGCTATTTGGACTTATATCTATTTAAGTCTGAGGGCTTTAGGGAATATAATCTGATGCCGCAGGCAGGGGAGGGCAAAATATGTCATTTCAATGGAAAGAACGCTATGCTATAGGAATTGAATCCATCGACAGCCAGCATAAGAGGCTGTTTGAAATTGGTGCAAAGGCGTACGAACTGGGGCTTTTAAACGACGGCTACGATCATTACGATGAAATTGTGGTGTTGTTGAGAGAACTCAAGGACTACACGGACTATCATTTTAGTTATGAAGAACAATTGATGCAGTCACTGGGCTACAGTGATATTGAAGCCCATAAGCAGCAGCACACTATTTGTATTGATAGAATTACTGCTCTCTGCGAGAAGGATATTGATCAGGATCAGCAGGCAGCAATCCTTGAGGTGATGGATTTTCTCTCCGAATGGATAAGCAGCCATATCATGCTGACGGACAAAAAGTATACGGCCTTCTTTAAAGAAAAAGGCGTAAGCTAAAAGCAATCTTATACATAGAAAGGCCGGTAGCCAAACCGCCCGGGAGCTATGCCGGGCCGAAAAGGGCCGGTAAAGAGGTGCTTGACGTGTCAAAACGCGTTTTGGCTTTTGATTTTGGCGCATCGTCGGGACGAGCGATTTTAGCCACATACGAAAGCGGCAAAATAACCCTGGAGGAAATTCACCGGTTTTCCAATGATCCGGTAAAAGTAAACGGTACCTGGTATTGGGATGTCTTACGCTTGTTCTTTGAAATAAAGGAAGGCATTCGAAAGGCAGCTCATAGTGGCGGGTTTGACAGCCTTGGTATTGACACCTGGGGTGTGGACTATGCCTTTTTGGACAAAAACGGTAAAATGCTTGAAAATCCTGTCCATTACAGGGACAGCCGAACGGACACCATTTTAGAGGAAGCCTTTGCTTTAATTCCCAGAAAAGAATTGTATGAGAAAACCGGTATTCAAATTATGAATTTTAATACGGTTTTTCAGCTTTTGGCTGTAAGGCTTAATAATCCCGATCAGCTTGAAAAGGCGGATAAGCTGTTATTTATGCCGGATTTACTCACCTACTTTCTGACAGGTGAAAAAAATGCGGAATACACCATTGCGTCCACCGCTCAGCTTCTTAATGCCAAAACCAGGACCTGGGATGAAGAGGTTTTAGATAAAATCGGAATTTCCAAAGACCTGCTTCCCGGCCTTGTTGAACCCGGAACCATCGTTGGCTCCATTCTCCCTGAAATTGCCGAAGAAACCAATTCAGGCACGGTGCCTGTCATTGCGGTGGCAGCTCATGATACCGGATCGGCGGTACTTGCGGTACCTTCCGTGGATGAGCATTTCATTTATATCAGCTGCGGAACCTGGTCGCTGCTTGGTACGGAATTAAAGGAGCCCATCACCAACGAGCTTTCCGCCTCCTTGAACCTTACAAACGAAGGAGGCTATGGGAGAACCATACGTTATCTGAAAAATATCATGGGACTCTGGCTCATTCAGGAAAGCCGCAGGCAATGGCAGCGTGAAGGCCAGCAGGTTACCTTTGCGCTTCTTGAAGAGGAAGCCTTAAGGTGTGAAGCCTTCAAATGCTTTGTGGATCCCGATGATGCACGCTTCGGAAAGCCTGGCGATCTTCCGTCCCATATTCAGAGCTATTGCCGTGAAACAGGACAGTATGTACCTCAGACACGGGGTGAAATTGTACGCTGCATTTATGAAAGCCTGGCCCTTAAATACCGCTATGCCCTTTCACAGGTGGAAAAGGCTACAGGTATACATTATGGTGTTATTCACATGGTAGGGGGCGGAACCAAGGACAAATTCCTTTGCCAGCTTACGGCGGACGCCTGCTCCCTTCCCGTGGCAGCAGGGCCCATTGAGGCCACAGCCCTTGGCAATGCGGCGGTGCAGCTTATGGCACTGGGAGAAATTAAGGATATCGGAGAGGCCCGCCGGGTAATTGCTGCTTCCTTTGAGCTTCTGCGCTACAAACCCTCCGGTAATGATGGGTGGGACAAAGCCTATGATCGCTTTACCCAGCTTATCAATAAGAAGCATTAAATTTAATAAGCATTAAATTGCGGTTAATCTATGAAGTAAGCTAAAGGCTGGTCATGCCTGGCGATACCTTTACATGAGAGATGATTAAAAAGCGGGAGAATTTGAAGTTCTCCCGCTTTTTTGCCGTCTATAAATTGCAATGAGCTTCCTTTGTACTGTGGTAAACTTATCCTACGCTTAAGACTACCAGGCTTGCCTGTACAAGCAGATCAGGTATGAATGCGGTATCTCCCGTGGTATTGTTAAGTGCGAAATTAAGCGGAGCCAGTGCGGTAATAAGGGCATTTCCTACAACCTGTGTGGATACAATGGCAGAGGAGGCCGTAAAAGTTTGAGCCGTACTGGTTACGATTGAAAAGGCTACAGTGGGAGAGGCTGCCGCACCGTCTACGGCAATCCACCAGCTAATGTAGTAAGTTCCCGGTGCAAGAATGGTAAAAACTCCTGTTGCTGCGTTGTAGGTTATAAATGGACTGGAGTTGTTTACAAGGTCGTTGAACAGAACATTGGCATTTGCGGCAATTTCAGAAACATCCCCGAGAACCAGCTGTACCTGAAGGCCTTGAAGGGCAACGGCAGGGCCGGTAGGACCGGTGGGACCTGTGGGTCCAGTGGTACCCGTACCACTGGGACCAGTCGGACCAGTCGGACCAGTGGGGCCAGTCGGGCCAGTCGGGCCGGTGGAGCCGGTGGGGCCGGTGGGACCTGCGGGACCCGGTAAGCCTCGTGGGCCTTTGGGACCTGGGCAGCATACAGGATGACAGGGGTCTTTCTTGCAGCCATCATCATGATCCTTTTGATAACAATTGTCGTGGTCTTTCCTGCAGCCATCATCATGATCCTTTTGATAGCCGTCGTCACGGTCTTTCCTGCAGCCATCATCATGATCCTTCTGATAGCCGTCGTCACGGTCTTTCCCGTAGCAATCCTCACGGTTCTTGCGATTGCGGCTGAGACGATCTCTCCGATAGCAATCATGGGGTTTCTTGTAAGCATCGTATGAATCCCCATTACTGTAGGCTTGCTCATCGCTTTCATAACTCATGTTATCAGGCGGATATTTTTGATTGTAAATATCCATGGGGTCACCTCTTTCTTCGACAGATAAGTTTAAAGCTTTTGCTCTTATTGGCCTGTCATTTAAACGACAGAATATCTAATAATCACGCAAAAGGTGTACTTGCCTCTAATCCAGTGTATGACTCACCATATCGGAAGGTGTTAGAATATTGGCCGTATCACCTATTTTTGTGTACAAGTTCTGAAAAACTTTTTGTTTGCTTCCTGGGTGCTGATTTGATAAAGTTAAAGGTGACTTAAACATTACTTACTTATTCAAAAAATACGCATAATCAATGGATATCAAGAGAGGAGCTGAACAGCATTATGTCTTTTCAATGGAAGGATCGTTACAACCTCGACATCCCCAGTATCGACACACAGCATAAAAAACTCTTTGAAATCGGCGCAAGGGTGTATGACTTGACAGTGGCCGATGATAACTACGATCATTATGACGAAATTTTAATTATTATCAATGAATTGCTGGAATATACCGAATATCATTTTAAGTATGAAGAAGAGTTAATGAATAAATATGGCTATAATGAGCTTAGCGGGCAGCAGCATGATCATGCTTTCTACATCGACAAAATAAAAAGCATCGCCTCTAAGGACATTGATGAAAAGCAAAATGAAACCTTACTCTCACTTGTCGATTTTTTATCTCAATGGATAAGCAGCCATATAGTATTTTCAGATAGAAAGTATGCCGTTTATTTTAAGGAGAACGGAATTGAACCCAATTAATAGGACTTAAGTTAAATAATTCACATGTAATTATTTGAAGAAATGATTAAATAAGTAGAAAGAAGAAACACTTCCTCTTG
>JAEXPO010000291.1 GCA_023446675.1 Bacillota bacterium
TTCCAGGCCGGTTTGCTTATAGTGGCTGATTTTAAGGGTAATGTTCCGGATGGGAACAAAATTGTGCTTTGCAAGTAAATATGCCAGAACCAGTCCGGCCAGTATTATAAGCAGCAGGGCGCTGAATATAAAAATATCTGTGGCTTTCTGCACAAATAAATTTTCGGGAAGAACAAAAAAGTAATCCCATTCATTTAAGGTTGAGGATAATTTTGTGGCAATAAGCCGCTGTCCTTTAGGGCCGAGAAGCTGGGTATTCTGTGTAAAGGAAATATCCGTCAGGCCCTCCTCATAGAGTTTGGATCCCTCCCCCAGGGAAAACATGGTATTGCCTGAAGGATCCTTTGCGATAAGCAGGCTGTCGGGAAAAAATTTAGTATCATTTTTAAAGTTTTCAAGAAAGGAATAATCCAAATTTAAGATGATATAAACAGCCTTTGAATCGGAGGTTTTAGAATAAAGGCAGTAGGTAATGGTAAAAAGGTTTTTTTCTCCACCTTGGGTAGACATGTTTTTGGAATTGCTGTAGGAAATGTACCGGGTCTTTTGGAATAAATCCCTCCAGCTCGCCTCCTCCCAGTATGCGGTATCGGAGTAGTCGAGGAACTTTTGCGTACTGGAATAGACAGAGGAATTGGTGATAATCAGGTCATTTTTCTCAAAATAAAGGTAGAGTGAATCCACATATTTATATACCGCCAGGTAGGATTCCAGGGCTTTCATGGCCTGAATGGCATTGTAGCGGTTATTGTTGTCCTCGGGGTTACTGGTTATGCGGAGGTTTTCCACAGAAGGGTTTACCGAAATACTGAAAATAAGGTTGTTTATGCTTCTAACCCGCTCATCCATGATGTTCCGTATTTGATTTAAAAGCACCATGTTATAATCACTGGTATATTTGAGAATATTGCCGCGATAGCCAAAATAGCCAATCATGGCTACAATAAGGGATATCATCAGAATGAGACAATTCGACAGCAATAAAGTCTTAAAGAAACCCTTCTTCTTCATCCTACCGCACCTTATAACCTGAATTTTAGCTTATATTGATGTGTTTTTTCCGTTGAAAGGATGGTTGAAATAAAGTACAGATACCTTTATAGCATATCGGATTATTCTGTGAATGTAAATAAAATGCTGTCAGCCCTCCTTGCCGCTTTTAATTCCGGAAGAGCCAAAGCCGCCTCCACGGTTTGTTCCCAGGTCACGGACCGATTCCACGGTATGAAAGGCAATGCGGGGAACACGGCACAGTACAAGCTGAGCAATGCGGTCCCCCTTTCTTATAAGATAAGATCCTTTTTTATTGTCCTTTCTGTCCAGGGTATAGGGCTCTTCATTGTTTTCTTCGGAAGAGGCTCCATCACAGGGGGAGGTATTGGTTATAATAATGCCGATTTCATCCCGGTAGCCTGCATCAATGGTGCCGGGACTGTTGGGAAGCCGGAGTGGCGTTTTTAAGCTTAAGCCGCTGCGAGGCCTTACCTGTATTTCAAATCCCTCGGGAATAGCCATTTTAAGACCCGTGGGTACAATAACCGTCTGCCCCGGCCGGATTACCATATCCGTGGCGGCACAAACATCCATACCCGCATCCCAGGCATTGGCATAGGCGGGAAGGCCGACTCCCTCTCTCATCACCTCAACATAAATATCTACCTTTTCTTCCGAATAAGCCATCGTTATACTCCTCTGAACCAATGTAATTTTGTAATTCCCGAGGCTTTCAGCTCCCGGATAAGGTCCTTGTCCCTGTCGTTCAAGCTTTTTTCTTCGTCCTTCAATAAAGCTGAATAATAACGTATAACAGCGCCTTCCATTTCCGGATCTTCCAGAGTGAAAAGGAGACGGAGCCAGCGAAGGCCTAAGGTTCTTAAAAGGTGCCCGTCATCCATAAGCAACGGAAGATGATTGTACAAACGGGTGACAGCAGGATCGCCGCTTCGGTTATAAATAAACCTGGCTCCTTTTCGATCCTCCAGGATTCCCTCCCGTTTAGAACAAACCCCACACTTTCCGGAGCAGGCCTTATCGGCCCCTGCCGGACAGGAGGCCATTGTCATTAAGGGCAGCCTTCCGTAGACCTCGCCTTCAAGGGGAAGAAGCTTTTTATGGAAAGCCCCCACCTCCCCGCTGTTAAGCTCGGGGGATAAAGTTAGAGATTGAGCGCCCATATCCTTTAAAAAAGCGGCGGCCTGGGCATTCATGGCATGAAGCCCTCTTTCACCGTGGTGTTTAAGGTTAGGGAACCTTTTCCTTATATAGTATAATGTTCCAATATTTGAGGATGAAAGCCCTGTTATGAAACCTTCCTGCTCAAGGATTTGGTTTGATAGCCGTTCCAGCCCTTCCGCAGACAGAACCGGCGGCGTATGAATAAAGATTTCACCGTTAAAAGCTTCCTTTAAAGCCTTCATCTGCTCCAAAGCGGAAACCGGCACATAGACCCTGCCCACATTTTCCGGAAGCGCGGCAGGAATACGGGGATAAAATTCATAAAAAAGGCTTAGCTGAGGCTGTTCGACCGTATTTACGCCATACCCTCCAG
Organism: Bacillota bacterium; assembly: GCA_023446675.1. Taxonomy (GTDB): domain Bacteria; phylum Bacillota; class Clostridia; order DSM-8532; family DSM-8532; genus DTU059. The sequence goes on from JAEXPO010000291.1 coordinate 2,549, forward strand.
CTTGCCGCGCCTTTCCAGGTGTTGGAATAGGGGGTCTGGACTTTTCCAGGCGTGCGGCTTTGAGAAGGTCCAGAGCTTCCCTTCTTAGAGCGTTAAGAGCGGATACGGGAA